>JBILVD010000102.1:0-2898 GCA_044370655.1 Candidatus Deianiraeaceae bacterium
AAAACCAAACGATATTCAAAATCCATTGAAATGACTTTCTTAAGCCTAAAGTTGTTGTTTAAAAAATTAAATAATGTATGTTAATGATTTTCAATGCCTGAAAATCTATCTAAAAAACTTCTTGATTTTTAAAAATTAATGCTTTCTATTTATTTTAACAATTCTTTTTTAGATGTTAAAAAATGGCATTTTTATGGGGCATAACCCATCGCAAGGTTCCCTTGTGCCTATAGTAGTTGAACAAACTGGCAAAGGGGAGCGTTCGTTTGATATATACTCACGATTACTTAGAGAGAGGATAATTTTTGTAACAGGTGAGGTGGAAGACCATATGGCTTCTCTTATTTGTGCCCAACTTTTATTTTTAGAAAGCGAGAATCCAAATGGAGACATTTCAATGTATATCAATTCCCCAGGTGGAGTTGTAACGGCTGGTCTTTCTATATACGACACTATGCAATTTATTAAACCTAAAGTTTCCACTTTTTGCATGGGGCAGGCTTGCTCTATGGGCTCCCTATTGCTTGCAGGAGGTGAAAGGGGGCATAGATACTCCCTACCAAACTCAAGAATAATGATACATCAACCTAGCGGGGGATATTCTGGGCAGGCTACCGACATTGAAATTCACGCTAAAGAGATAATTGCAATAAAAAAGAGGCTTAACGAAATTTACGTGAGGCACACAAAGCAGAAGCTTTTAAGTGTTGAAAAAGCAATGGAGCGAGACAACTTTATGAGCCCAAAAGAAGCACTAGACTTTGGACTTATAGATAAAATAATTGAAAATAGAGCTGAAATAAAAGTATGAATGACAAAAAATCACTTGGTTGTTCCTTTTGCGGGAAATATCAAACGGAGGTTAAAAAACTCATTGCAGGACCTAGCGTATTTATTTGTAATGAATGCATTGACCTTTGTTACAATATTCTTAAAGATGATAACGACGAAAAGCAAAAAAGCTTAGGCTTTAAATTACCAAAACCTAGAGAAATATACGACTTTTTAAACTCTTATATCGTAGGGCAAGATGAAGCAAAAAAAATTATCGCAGTTGCAGTTTATAACCACTATAAAAGAATAAATCAAGGTGCTTCCATCAATGAAGATGCAATTGAAATCCAAAAGTCTAATATACTACTGTTAGGCCCCACAGGTAGCGGAAAAACCTTATTTGCAAAAACCTTAGCAAAGCTCTTAAATGTGCCTTTTGCAATTGCTGATGCCACTGCTTTAACAGAGGCGGGGTATGTAGGTGAAGATGTTGAAAACATTATTCTAAGGCTTGTGCAGGACGCAAACTACAACATAGAAAAAACACAAAGAGGCATCATTTATATTGACGAAATAGACAAAATCTCTCGTAAGTCTGATAGCCCTTCCATAACAAGAGATGTAAGTGGTGAGGGAGTTCAGCAGGCTCTTTTAAAGCTCGTAGAAGGCACTGTTGCATCCGTTCCTCCTCAAGGTGGCAGAAAACATCCACAACAAGAATATATTCAAATTGACACAACCAACATATTATTCATTTGTGGAGGAGCATTTTCAGGAATTGAAAAACTAATAGAGCAACGAATAAACAAAGCGGGAATAGGATTTAATGCAACCGTGAAGCGTAATTTAGCAAATGATATTAACGAAGTTATATCGCAGGTTGATATAGGGGATTTAGTAAAATATGGCATGATACCAGAATTTTTAGGTCGCTTTCCCGTAATTTCTCACTTACAAGAACTAACTGAAGATGAATTAATTAAGGTAATGACGGAGCCTAAAAACTCGTTAATTAGCCAGTATCGTGCTTTGTTTGATATAGATGATGTGGACTTAATTTTTACAGAATCTGCGATTAGAGAAGTTGCAAGAGAGGCAATTAAGAAGAAAACAGGAGCTAGAGGGCTTAGGTCTATCATGGAAAAGAAGCTTACTAGCCTGATGTTTGAGGTGCCAAGTATGGAAAAGGTAGATAGCATAACAATAGATGATAAAATGATTAAAGGGGAAAAAGAACCTTTAATTTCACTTTCCTCCCTTGCGATTAAACCTTTAAAGAGGAAGTCCGTCAAAAAGAGTGTGAAAAGTATTAAAAAAACTGCAAATCAAGTTTAGTTTATGCAAAAAATGGAGGTTAGGGTTTCAAAAATTTTGATTTATTATTATTTTTCCCTTTCTTTTAGCATTCTTCTCCTCTTCCTCTTTTTTTCTCTAAAATGGGGTAAGATGTTTGTTTTTTTAGGACTTATAACGACAAGTGTTTGCTTTATTTATGCGTTATTTTTGAAGTCTAAGGTCATTTATGTAAGTGAGATGGATGCAAACTACAAATCTTGGCTTGTTTCAAAGGCAATAAGGCAGATAGAAAGCATAGACGTTATTGGGTTTTGGATATTTAACCACATCTGCATTGTAGGCAGAGGGGGTTCGGTTATAAAACTTAAATTTATTGGAAATCTCCCCGAGGTTGCCAAACTTGCTCAAAATACTTTAAAAAAAGCTTGATTTTTGCAAGCATTTGTTTTAAAAAGTTATCAAGCAAGCAGGCAGTTGTTTTTAATCAAACGGCTAGGGTGGAAACACAGCAACCAAATTTTAAACTCTGGGTTGCTTGCCCTTATCGTATTTTGCCTTGACAATTCACTTATTTTTTTGGTGTGTTATTTCAAAACTCAACAACATCTCAAGGATTAACATCTAATTATACTCCATCATGCCTCTAACTAAAATTAGTTTTTGTTTCATATGAAAGAATGTAAATTTTGTGGCTCAACTCTTCTTATTAAAAGTGATATTATTTGGAATAAGCAGAGATACAAATGCAAGGAATGTAATAAATACTTTCGTGCAGGAGAAGATAATAGGGTAAAGTATAGCAAAAAAGAACAAGAGATGGCTTTTATC
>JBILVD010000103.1:0-2890 GCA_044370655.1 Candidatus Deianiraeaceae bacterium
GACACATATTATGAAGACTTTATACAAATTTTTTAAAACCGCAGAAGTAAGCCAACAAATCACCATACACCAAAAAGTTAAGGTTGAAAAATACAACCTTAAAAGTGAGGTTTAATTATAAAGTTATGTTTTTAAAATATCAAGTACCAAATTTTACAGACCTAAACTTTAAACCAAATACTTTATCCAAAAAATTAAAAACCAAAATTAGTGTACTTATTTCTTTTAATAAATCCATCAATTTTAGCCGATATTTCCTCCGTCCCTTCACCTTTAACTACAACATGCCTTTCCCCTGCATCTATCTCAAAAAGCTCCTTTTGTGTTGAAAGAATACCTTTATAAATCATAATACCAGACTCAGGAGAAACTATCTTATCCTTCATTCCTTGAATTATAAGAGAGGGAGTTTTAACATGTTTCAGCTTTTCTTCTGCTAAATTTATCACTCTTTTTAACTCATTTAACGCCGAGAAGTAATTTTTACTATAATTTGTTTCTGGGTTTTCTGGCTTTGTTATTATATAATCTTTTTTGTTGAATGTTTTTAAAACAGATGAGAGTTCACTCATAGCTCCAGCTAAGTAAAACCTAAAATCTGCAACCTTTAAAGGAGATGATATAGTTATAAGCCCTGCATAATTTAATTTTTCTGCGTTAATAATAGAAAGCAGCCCCCCCATAGAAAATCCGCATACAAAAACTTGAATGCAAATTCTAGAAAGAGCTTCAAAAGATACTAGGTGGTAAAATAACCAGTCTTCCATTTTACATTTTTTCATTTCTTCTGCTGTAGTTCCATGACCTTTTAAACGCATGGAGTAGGTAGTAAAACCTTGATTTGTCGCATTTTTACAAAGTTCGCTCATCTCCATAGGGGATGCCTTAAATCCATGGCAAAAAAGCACACCAATATCATTACCATTTAAACTCAAAATAGGGCTACCAACCTCAATTGACTTAGCTCCCTCTCCTACCATTTTTCTTTCATTTAAGTAATCTCTTTCAAGCAGTTTAAAAAGAAGAAAGCCATTATCTTTTTTCAAAACTTTATTATCTTTGAATATAGTATTTGCAATTATTTTATTTAAGTCTTTAAAATAAAAGAATTCGTTTAAAAGAATTGAAAAAAGATTTTTAAGCCTTATATCATCTTCCGAGTGTTTTTCAAAAAATTTCTCTCTTTTAATTTCAAGTATTTCATCATTTAATTTTGCAAGCCCTTTTAGCTCCATCTCGCAAATTGCTTCATCTAGCATTTCAAACTTTTCGCTTTTTAAAAGGAGGTTTGCAAGCCTTATATCTAAGCTTTCTGCAAATTGAAGTTTTGGTTTTTGCGTGATTGCAAGTAAAATCATATTAAATAAAACTTCCTTTAGCTTTTCTAAATTCACATTTAAAATGTCTGCACTTGCAAAACAAAAAATAGCAAAGGAAAAGAAATGGTCAAAAGTTAGTGGGGTATTGATGTAAATTGAATGCATAATGTTGTTTGTGAGAGGGTATCTCAAATATTCAATTTTTGCATTTTCTGGCAAGAATTTTACTTTATCTAGCTCATCTTTTATATTTATTGATTTATGAAATTGTATTGAAATTGTGGAGAATTTAAGCAAGCTAGACTCAAAGTATATCTCTTCTTTTATTTTATGAGGAATTGATTTGAAACCAAAAAAACTTTTTATAACAAGATAAAGGTTGTTTCTTTTTGCGTGCATTGGACGATAGCTAATTGTAACTGGGCAAATGTATATCTCCCCTTTTTTTTCGGCTCGCATTTCTGCCTTCATTGCAAGCACAGAAGCTCCAGTTTTAGCACTAGTTTTTAGCATTTTATATTTTTTAAAAAAGTAAGGCTTGGAAGTGAAGATTTTTTTATCTTTCATTATTTTACCTTCAGGATAAATTATCCAATTATAAGAGTTGTTGATAAGGTCATTTATTATTATCTCGTTTCGGTTTTCATCTCCTGTAGAAACAACCTTTACGCTTCTTAAATACTCCCCTAATTTACCAAAAAATAAGTCCTTATATGCTAAACTTCTTGTATATTTTAAGTTAGGAATTTTGCTTAATATGTAAGGTAAAATGAATGTCTCGAAACGAGTGAAGTGGTTTGCACAAAATAGAATTGGTTTATCTTTAGGAATGTTATCCTCTCCTTTGATTTCGAATTCAACATTTAAAACTTTTTCTATCAATTTTAACAAAAAACCTGTAATTCTAATATTATTCCTTTCCATATTTATACCTTAGGTTGTAAATATATTATGTCTTAATTTCTGCTATCTTGCAAGAAGTATTTTGAGAATGGGTTAAGATAAAATGCTCAAGATGTGTATTAATTTTTAGTTTTAAAATTTGCAAAATTTTTGAAAAAACCGAATAATTTTATTGTTTGGTAATGTTTGCGGAACGGGATAATACATTTCTTTTTTAGAAAATGGGTGGCAAGATAGAAGCCTTTGAACTGTTAGTGTAAGACCAATTAAAAAACCATATTTTTTAATAGCTTCTAAAGAGTAAGTTGAGCAGGTTGGTAAAAATCGGCATGATTTAGGCAAAAAGGGGCTTATAACAAATTTATATGTATAAATTAACGTTTTTGCTAATAAAGTAAACATATTTGATTTGAATATATTTTGACTCAAATTTGTAAATCATTCTAAATGTTTAAATTAAAATGTCAATACTGCCTTTTGTTTTGCAAGCCTTAATTTTAAAAGATTGCTCCAAAAATTTCCCCTCCAAAAATTTCCCGCTTTGAATTAAATATTTTACTAGGTTGTATTTTTCAACCTTAACTTTTTGGTGTATGGTGATTTGTTGGCTTACTTCTGCGGTTTTAAAAAATTTGTATAAAGTCTTCATAATATGTGTCATCATTTTT
>JBILVD010000104.1:0-2862 GCA_044370655.1 Candidatus Deianiraeaceae bacterium
ATACAATGCCATTCTTTATTATATTATAACTACCACAAAATCTACATTCATTCATAAAATAAACTAACGTTTATTTTATGAGAAAAGACATTTCTTTAAATGTCTAGCTATAATTTAGTGCAAGTCCTAAAAAAGCAAGAAAAATTATCTTGATTTTTTTTCTAAATCAAATACAATACTTTAACTTATTTAATTAATAGATGGGAAAAGTTTTTTTATGCATCTTAGATGGCTTTGGTTTAGGGAATGAAGATTACAAATACAACGCCGTTTTTAGAGCGAATATGCCAAATCTAAGACGATTTTTGAAGGAATATCCTCACAGTCAAATTAAAACTTCTGGGCTTAGTGTGGGCTTACCTGAGGGGCAAATGGGAAACTCGGAAGTGGGACATATGACAATTGGCAGTGGGAGAGTGTTAATGCAGGATTTACCTCTTATTTCTCGGGCTATTGAAACGGGAGAAATATGGAAAAAGGAGGAAGTGTTAGAAATGCTATCTCATTTAAAGTTAAGTGGGGGAGCCTTGCATTTGTTAGGGCTTTGTTCGGGGGGAGGTGTGCATTCTCATGTTTCTCATATGCATTCTTTTGCTAATTTTTTTGCCGAAAATGGAGTAAAAGTTTTTATACATGCAATTTCTGATGGTAGAGACGTTCCCCCTCAAAACTTCTTATCAAATTTAGAAGCATTTGAAAATTCCTTTCACTCAAGCGTTAAAATTGCAAGCCTTTGCGGTCGTTTTTTTACTATGGATAGAGATAAAAAGCTAGAAAGGACGGAAGTGGGCGTAAATTTGATTTTAAAAGCGGAAGGCGAAAGGTTTGAAAGCCTTAGAAAAGCTGTGGAAAATGCTTATTTGAAAGGTGAGACGGACGAGTTTATTAAACCTTGCGCAATTGGGGGCTACAACGGGGCAAACACTAAGGATATACTCTTTTTTGCAAACTTCAGGGCAGATAGGGCAAGGCAAGTGACACAGGCGATTTTAGATAACTGCCTCTTTAAAAAGGTTTATACGATGATGCACTACTCAAGTGAGCTTTCCCATATTACAAAACCTCTCTTCAAAAAGCAGGACTTAAAAAACACTCTAGGGGAGGTGATTTCAAAAGCTGGCATGAGGCAGTTTAGAATTGCAGAAACTGAGAAATACGCACATATAACTTTCTTCTTTAATGGAGGTAAGGAGGAGGTTTTAAAGGGTGAGGAGAGACTGATTATTCCTTCCCCAAAAGTGCAAACCTACGACTTAAAGCCCGAAATGTCCCTCCCCGAGGTTGAAGCCAAACTCCTTGAAGTGCTTGGACGTGGAGAGATTGAATTCGTTGCTTGTAATGTAGCAAATGGGGATATGGTGGGGCATACTGGTAATTTCGAGGCTTCCAAAAAAGCTTCTGATAGAATTGATGAGTTTTTAGGCAAAATGGAGGAGGTTTGCTTGAAAAACGGCTACACAATGCTTATAACGGCAGACCACGGAAATTTGGAGCAAATGCTTGACGAAAACGGGATAATACATACTCAACACACAGCCTTACCTGTGCCATTTTTTGTTTTATCTCAAGATAAAACGAATTTTAAGGTAAGGGACGGAAGCCTTGCAAACATAGCTCCAACCATTCTTAAACTGCTAGGACTTGCAGTGCCAGAAGAAATGGAGGCAGATTTACTTGGTTAATCTTGGTTAATAGATTTGCAATTAATTAAAGCTTACTTTTGACAGATTGTTTTGCAGTAATGCGTTCAAGATATTGATTAATTGGAAGATTTAGGTAAAATGCGTTTTCTACTCCCTCCACAGGTTTTAACTCACCCACATCTTTTAAAAGACCGTTTCTCAATTGAAACTTTAAAGACGCCTCATTAGAGCCATAAAAGCTTGTTACAAATCTTGCTTTTGTAGAAAACTCATCTATGTTTTGCATTGTTAATTTGGATATTTCTTCCTTAACTTTACCTCCAATTCTCTTACCTACATGACTATTCATTTTAAATTGCATTCCAGGATGCATAATGCTAATTTTGCCTTCTTCGTCAATTTCTTTTATGGTGCCTCCTGCTATACCTATAAATTCTCCATTATTAATCACTCTAAACCAACCCATTTTTAAATTTTCTGACTTTCCTAATCTATCTTCAAACATCTTTTTAGCAATATCTAAACCTTTGGTATTAAAAAATTCTTTTATTTCATTTACATCATCAGTGTTTGTAATACACTGTTTGCAAACAGATTTTTCATATGAATCTTTTGAATGAGCAATGTTAATTGAGATTAATTCTATAAAATCTTCTAAATGCTCTGGGCTGTTAATCATTTTTTCAAGATGTAGACCTTTAGGTTTTGCAAGTTCCTGCTTTTTTTGAGTATCATCTTCTGTGCTTAAATTAATCCTTGATATAAAATTTGTATTTTGAAAATTGGTTTCCCTTGGGGGGTTAGAATTTATTTTAAAATTTGCTTGTTGCTTCATAAAGATTATAAAATTTTATATTATGATTTGTAAAATGAAAATTTTATTCTTGGTAAGCACTTTTTATTCTTGGTAAGCACTGCTTTACTATATATGTTGTGTTAATATATCCTATAGAGATAACCCACTTTTCTATATATAATAACATATATATTAATTCTCTTCTATTATATTAACTCTTCTATTATAACATACTTTCTCGTTAAGTTATATACATATGTTGTGTTATTTAGTGTTATGGAGATAGCTCAACCTGCTCATAAAGAAATATTATTTGTCAAGAACTTTTTTCAAAAAAATAAAAAAACCTATCTTTCCTAGAAATTTCCTAGAAAATTTTGCGTGCAGACGACGAGGCTGTAGTGTATATACACCGCAAGGTGT
>JBILVD010000105.1:0-2797 GCA_044370655.1 Candidatus Deianiraeaceae bacterium
TATACAAGCTTGATTTTGAGTTAGGGAGAAAGATTATTATATCTCACTCTAAAGTAAAGATTTGATTTGTATCTCGTATCTCTCTTTTGTGAAAACATTAATTGTGTATATTGTATTTTAAGGATTAATTCTAAAGTAAAGATTTGATTTGTATCTCGTATCTCTCTTTTGTGAAAACATTAATTGTGTATATTGTATTTTAAGGATTTGTAATATAATACAAATCTTAAGGGAGATGACAGGAGGAAGATTGGTAGTATATATCACATATCTCTCTCTAAAGTAAAGATTTGATTTGTATCTCATATCTCTCTTTTGTGAAAACATTAATTGTGTATCTTAAGTAAGGATTTGTAATATATAACTTAAGCCTTATATCTTTTATGATTTATAACATACTTAAACTCTCATCATAAATTTCTTTAAAGATGGGGAAAGTATATACTCATATTACAAAAGAGAAGATTGATAGCATAACTCACTTAAATTTCTATTTTTCAACTCTAAAAGTGAGATAATTAGAAATTTTGCAAAAAACACTTGCAATATAAAAAAACCACTATAGATTAAACTCATTATGACAGCTTTTGGTTATATTTCATAAATTTTGCAAAAAACACTTGCAAGAATATTTTTTTATGATAATACTATACATACTATATAACTAGTGTTAAATTAACATGTCATCAATTAAAAGTAAAAATAACCTCAGAGTTATTGCCGTAGTGAACCAAAAGGGAGGTGTTGGCAAAACAACAACTACCATAAACATTGCAACGGCACTTGCGGCAATTGGAAAAAGAGTTTTACTTATAGATTTTGACCCTCAAGGAAATGCAACAACAGGTCTCGGAATAGATAAATCAAATTGCAAGCAAAACGTCTATAATGCATTAATTGAAGGTGTAAATTTAAACAGTATTACTAAGCCCACAAGCGTACCTAATCTATTTGTTTTACCTGCAAATGTAGACTTAAGTGCCGCAGAAATAGAGTTAGACCAAATTGAGGAAAGAGAATTCATTCTAAAACAACATATTCAAACAGTTGCGGATAAATACGATTACTGCTTGATAGATTGTCCACCTTCTCTAGGGCTTTTAACTGTAAATGCACTAGCAACCGCAAATTCTATACTAGTTCCCGTTCAGTGTGAGTTTTACGCACTTGAGGGGCTTAGCCATTTAATTAAAACTTTTCAAGCTATAAAAAAGAATTTTAACCCAATGCTTGAAATAGAGGGAGTTGTGCTGACTATGTATGATAAAAGATATAAATTAACGGAGCAAGTTGAAACAGAAGTGAGAGAGATAATGAGAGATTATGTCTTTAAAACTGTTATACCTCGCAATATACGTCTTGCTGAAGCACCATCTCATGGAAAGCCCGCAATAGTTTATGACTTACACTGTCAAGGAAGTTTAGCATATGTTGAGCTTGCAAAAGAGATGATTTCTAGGCTTGCAAAAAAGAATAATGCAAAAACAAAACTAAATGACGGATCTGTAAGAAAAAAAAGTCAATTTGTTGCCGCTTAAATAAGTTTTATTGATATGTCTGATGAAAAAATAATATTAAACAAAAAAAAAGGAAATGTGAAGAGGCTTGGTATGGGGCTTTCTGCCTTGCTTGGAGGAATTGAAGATGTTGATATATTCTCATCAGAAACAATAAATACAATAGAAAGAATGCCCCCTGAGGCGTTAAAAGGATATTGCATTATACCTATTGACAAGATCGTTCCAAATAAAACTCAACCGAGAAAGGTTTTTGCAGAGGAAGAGTTACTTGAACTTTCTAACTCCATCTCACAAAATGGGGTTTTGCAACCAATTTTAGTAAGAAAAACATTAGAGGAAACCTTTGAAATTGTGGCAGGGGAGCGTCGTTTTAGGGCTTCTAAACTTGCAGGTTTAAAGGAAATTCCGTGCATTATTAGAGAACTCTCTGACTCGCAAGTTTTTATTCTTGCCATAATAGAAAACGTCCAGAGAGAAAGCCTAAATCCGCTTGAAGAGGCAGAAGGTTATCTAAGGTTAATGACGGAATTTAAACATACTCAAGAGGAAATAGCGGAGGTGGTAGGTAAAAGCAGAAGCTATATTGCAAATTTAACTAGGCTAACAAAGTTGCCAAACTGCGTTAAGGAGCTTGTTATTGAAGGCAAACTTACAAGCGGGCATGTTCGCCCCTTGCTTTCGCTTAAAACGGAAGAGCAAATGCTTAGCGTTGCAGAGGTTGTTGTTGAAAACGGATACAACGTCCGCAAGGTTGAAGAGCTTGTGAATTTGATATTAAGTGATGAAGAAAAGCTTGAAACCTTGGAAGAAAATCTTGCAAAAATAAGCAAGACAATATCCTCAAAAGATGAGATTTCAAGCCTTATATCTCAAATCGTTCTTGCATTTAAAGAGAAGTTCTCTACAGCAATTAAAATAAAGCCTTCAAAAAAAGGAGGTATGATTTCCATAAAATACAAAAACGAGGAAGAGCTTAAAAAAATTATGCAGAACATGGTTCACATTCCTTCAAGTAAAGAAAAAAATAATGTTATATCCATTCCTGGGAAGGAAGATTTTGCAAATTTTGAAATAAACTAACCAAGTTTTTTGCAAATAGAAGAAATGCAGGCTAAAATAAGTGCAAATATTTTATGAGCTTGCAAATCTCGAAAAAGTTAATCCTTTTACAAATTGTTAATCTTGGAAATCTTAAGAACACATTAAAATGGACTTGTTCTAAATTATACTTATGGCCAATTCTTTATCCAACAACATCAAAACACTAAGCCTTAACA
>JBILVD010000113.1:0-2790 GCA_044370655.1 Candidatus Deianiraeaceae bacterium
AAAACTAATAGAGGCTTCCACGAGGCTTCCACAACCACACTAAATCAACCATATTATTTCTCAATTAAGCAAATATATGATACACTTAGCAACATTATCTTATATGGTATATTATTTCTCTATTGATATAAAGTGTGTTATATTATACAAGGTTAATGCATCTCCCCCTCTAAAAAGAAAGTGTGCAAATTTAATAATCTGGGAATCTGCTGCAATTATTTTCATTTTTATATAAATTTTCATCTTGAATTGAAAAATAATTTTCCTTAAAAGTCAACACAGTATTATAAATATCCCTCAATTGTTGAACGCAAATCTGTTTTAAAGTAGTATTATTCACGTCATTTCTTACGAACTTTTTTGCTTCATGAGTGTCCGCTGCCATACTTCTTATCGTCTTAAACAACATAACGCAAAGAGACTTCCCCTGTTCTTGACCAGTCGATTCCGCTAAAGCACTCAAAGATGACTCCTTACTAGAAATATAAATATCCGTTAATGTATTAATATACACCATATGTGGCGACGTTCCCGAAGAGCGAGTTCTCGAAGAACTATTGCTCACATTATAACAATCTTGATATCCAGTAATAACATTGTCGTGCAATTTTTGATACAACTGCTCCATATGGCACTTACATCTTTGAGAAGGGGGAATTGTGTAGTTTAACTTCCCTCCACTGTCAAGACTGTTCACTAAGTCTATTAGAGTGTCCGCAATAGACTGAAGTGCTTCTCCTAAACTATCCTGCAAATAATTAGTGTTATAAGTAGACCAAACATCATTTGCTATCTGCTCACACTGTGCTACAGGCACGGCTTTTCCTTTGTCCTTCGTAAAATACCACATAGCCTCTACTATTCTATAACGCTGTTTTTTTGCCGAGGATTCAAAATTTCTAAGTAAGGTTCTCGCATTAGATGCAATCACAGATTGAATAGCAAGCGGAAATTGAAAAAATTCCTTAACCTCAGTGGAAGACGTATTATTTAACATCTTCTCATTATCACACTCTGCAATTAAAGACAGGGAGTTAGGCATTTCATTGGCCATGCTCTCCCTTGTAGGAATTAATTCAAGTGTTAAATTATAGCTAAACTCCTGCACTTTTGCCTTACAGAGTTCAGATTTACATGCTGCAAGATTTGCAAATTGTGATTGGAAATCATCTCTACGAGCTTCCGATAAACCCTTAAAACCTGGTATTGAAATCAATTTAGACATCCTATTCGATCCATTCTCCGAAGGTTCATTTAAAGCGTTATTAACAAGTGCTAAAACATCCAGATAATCCTTAGATTGCAAGAAAGTAGACCTAAAATAATTGTTATTAGAACTCATATTAATTGAGGGAGTATGCTTGCCCATAATTACGTCCTGCATCTCTTTAGAAACCAAAAGCCAGTAGTCAAAATCCTTATCAGGGCGAGTACATCTCCCAATTTGCATTATATAATCAAGTTCAACATCCTCTCCCGTGTGAATATTCCTTATAAAATCCCTGTCCCTGAAAAGCCTAAAAATAAAATTAGACTTCGCACGCTTAGGTATCAAAGACTGAATAGAATACACAGCAGAATTAGAGTTAGTGCCGTACTTCCCAATGCTTCTAGCAATTAAGTTAGAAAGAGACTCAATATCATTATCGCTTGGCTTATTTTTTATACATTTTTCTAACAAGGTTGTAATCTGTAAAACACTATTATCATACGAAGGTTTTTCCTCTTCTGAATTTGCAAAATTAAGAAACTCCTGAATTGTCATTAACTCGCTAACCGTTGTTGCAGCATCTTTTTTTGTTGTGCAAGCCTCTGAAAGCGTTGAAAGAACCGACTTATAAAGAGGATTGTTGGCTATATTGCTATCAATCTGCATTTGATAGAAAAATTGATATAAAGTGTTCTCGATTAAAAGTAGATTATCTCTTTCAAGGTCGTGAGTATATTTACTAGGAAATGGCTTTTTATTATCCAAAATGCGTTCAAAATCATTACCCATAATCTCCTCTATTGTAGTAATGTAATTGCTAGGAATGTAATATTCTCCGTCAATAAGACCATCATTAATTTGAGTAATCACAGAAGTGTCCTGATTTGGCACAGACGACAAGTTTTTGTTATATGATTGATAAGCATTAAAAATTTTAGAAGATAAAACCGCACATTTACCTGTGTTTTCATTGCCAGAATTTTCAATAGGATTATTAGGGTCTGGAGTGTTATTTGGCGGAGGGTTGTCATTTAACTCATTTGAAGAAGTTTCCCCCTCAGGGTCTTTGAAATTCTCATTGTTTGTATTCCCATTATTCTCATTGTTTGTATTCCCATTATTTTCATTGTTTGTATTCCCATTATTCTCATTGTTTGTATTCCCATTATATGTAGGTCGGGAGGTATTACATATTTTTAGAGATTCAAACAAAACTTTAGTCATTGAAACATTCTTTCGAGCTGAAGTGAGTGTGTTTTTTAAAGACTGAATTTGCGGTAAAATCAACTTTTGCTTTTGCTCTCTAGAGAAAGATGCGAACTTTTTAATGTTATAAACAATGTCTTCCTTCTTCGCACCAGAGACAATTGATAGCACGTCTCTAACACACTCGGTCATAGAAATGTTATCATCATCTAAACCGCCCAACATAGCACAAAAATTAGCTATATTAATATTAAGAAGATTGACTGCTCGAGGAAAATTCATAATGTTTGCAACATACTCGTCTTTATATGTCTCAAAATTTTCCTTGGAAAGTAGTTTGCTTAATATAGACTCTATTTGTTCTCCAGTGATTG
>JBILVD010000041.1:0-10462 GCA_044370655.1 Candidatus Deianiraeaceae bacterium
TTATTATAGTTTAAATCCTACAAAACCAAAGGTTGATTTAAATAGAATTGTGGCTTAAACGAAGTTGGGGTTAATAACATTTTTAAACAAATCAAACAAAATGTTGTTAAATTATCATAGCGTTTTTTGTAATTATATTTAGAGTAGGTTATGTTCAACAAAGTTCAAATCATTTTACTTTAAAATTGATTTGCTTGGCGAGTTGAAAATTTTGAAAAAAATACTTGACCTTTAAATAAAAAGGTTAAAAACTATTATTAATTATGTTTTTTATTTATGCCGATTGAAATTACAATGCCCGCTCTTTCCCCCACAATGACAGAGGGAAATTTAGTTAAATGGATTAAAAAAGAAGGTGATAAAGTAAAAAGTGGTGATATAATCGCTGAAATTGAAACAGACAAAGCAACTATGGAGCTTGAAGCCTCCAATTCTGGAATTATGGGTAAAATAATCGTAAACGAAGGAGCCGAGAGCGTTAAAGTCAATACTCTAATTGCCTTACTTTTAAAAGATGGAGAGGATAAATCTATCTTGGAAAGCTACACTCCAAAATCAACACAAGAAACTTCCGCTTCAAAACCTTCAGAGGATACAAAAAAAGAAGAAATCAAAGTTGAAGTTTCTTTTACTAAAAATACCGAAAGTGGCAGAATTCCCGCTTCTCCTCTAGCAAAAAGAATAGCTAATGAAAAAGGCATTGAAATATCACAAATTTCTGGCACAGGCCCTAATGGAAGAGTTATAAAAGCTGATGTTGAGGGGTTTAAGCCCGTGGTTCAAATTCATACAGTAGGAAGAAGAGGAGATGTTGTGGAGCCACTTTCAAGCGTGAGAAAAGTAATTGCAAAAAGGCTTCTTGAAAGCAAAACAACCGTCCCGCACTTTTATCTCACAATTGATGTTTTAATGAATGAAGCATTGGAATTTAGGTCTAAAGCAAATAAAGGCCTGGAAGATGTAGGAATAAAACTCTCAGTTAATGATTTAATAATTAAAGCTTCAGCGTTATCACTTAGAGACTTCCCAAAAGTCAACGCTTCCTTTACTGATACGGGTATGTTGATGTATGGTAATGTAGATATTTCTGTTGCAGTGAGCACGGACGGAGGTCTTATAACACCAATTGTTAAAAATGCTGACGCAAAAAGTCTTTCCGCTATTTCAAACGAAATGAAAGAACTTGCAAAAAAAGCTAGAGAAAACAAACTAAAAACTGACGAATTTCAAGGTGGAGGTTTTTCCATTTCCAATCTTGGAATGTATGGAATTAGCAATTTTTCGGCAATTATCAATCCTCCTCAATCAGCAATTTTGGCGGTAGGAACAACAATAAAAAAACCTCTATTTGATGAAAAAACAGGAGGCTTTAAACCAATGGATTTCATGTCTCTCACACTTTCTGCTGACCATAGAGTTGTTGATGGAGCCTTAGGGGCGGAATTCTTAAATAAAATAAAATTTTATCTTGAAAACCCTATAATGCTTGGAATTTAATGTTGAAAGTTAAAGTTTTTACCATTTTTCCAGAAGCCTTTCCTGGCGTCCTTGGAATTTCGGTACCAAAAAGAGCTATGGAAAAGGGAATTTGGAGTCTAAAGGTAATTGACATTAGGAATTTTGCTAACGATAAACATAAAACGGTTGATGATACTCCTTTTGGTGGTGGGGCTGGAATGTTGATGAGAGTAGACGTTGTTTCAAATGCAATTGAGAGTGAGCTAAAATTAGAAAAAGAGAAACCTATTATAATATTAACATCCGCTAGAGGTGTTACTTTTAACCAAAAAATTGCTTCAAAACTTTCTTTAACAAATCGCACAATTTATATTGTCTGCGGAAGATTTGAAGGAATTGACGAGCGATTTATAGAATATTATCAGGCAGTTGAAATAAATATTGGAAAGTTTGTCCTTTTTGGTGGTGAGGTTGCAACACTTGTTATGCTTGAGGTCATTATTAGGCTCTTGCCAGGTGTTCTTGGAAATGAAGAAACGAAACTTGAAGAAAGTTACGCACAAGAGACGGAATTTGAGGATTTGATGGAATATCCACAATATACAAAACCTCGTGAATGGAGAGGGCTTGCAGTGCCTGATGTTCTCTTTTCTGGTAATCACAAAAATATTCAAAAATGGAAACTTGATGAAGCAAAAAAAATTACCTCAAAATTTCATGAAATAGAAAATTTTTGACATAAAATATTCAATATCTTTTTGCTTTTGGAGTCAAAAGATATTGCACTCTTGAATGCTGTATTATACTTACTTCTAAAGATTCTTAAAATCTACATAGTTACACCCACTTAAAACTTCGCGAATAAACTGTTTAGGCAATTTCTTTAAAATCTACTATAAAAATTTATTTTTCTACGACTTTTTCTAAAATCTTACTTGACAAAAAGAAATATTAATTTTAGAAAAATTAAACCTTAATTCCTTTATGACAAAACAGCACGACTTACAAGCATTACTCAAAATCATTCAAGAGCAAGAAATTAAATTTTTATCCCTTAGATTTACAGATTTAGAAGGCAGGTGGCATCAAGTTACAAGAGCCTTAAACAATACAAGCGAGAAGTCCCTTAGTCAAGTTTTCACATTTGATGGCTCCTCTCTTAAAGGTTGGAAAACAGTTGAAAACTCTGATATAATTCTAGAACCAGACTTCTCAACTTTTTTTATAGACCCATTCTGTGTGCAGGCTACAGGAGTTGTAATTTGTAGCATTATCGACCCCTTAACAAAACAACCATACTTAAAAGACCCTAGAAACATTGCAAAAATGGCAGAAGAATATTTTAAAAAGTCTGGACTTGGAGATAATGCATTTTTTGGAGTTGAGCCTGAATTTTTCATTTTTGATGACGTGCGTTTTAAAATCTCCCCTTTTGAATGTTTTTTTAAGTTGTCAGGCTCTGAGATGGAAGAGCAGTTTGGAATGGAAGTTGATGGCGGAAATTTGGGGCATAGAGTTGGTAAAAAAGGTGGATATAATGCTGTGCAACCTGTAGACCATCTATTTGATATTAGAAGTGAAATTTTAACTATAATGGCGGAGGTTGGGCTTGAAGCTAGCCTTCATCACCATGAAGTTGCCCAAAATCAATGTGAAGTTGGCTTTGAGTTTAGCACGCTCTTAAAAACGGCAGACAATACTCAAAAATGCAAATTTGTTATTCAAAATGTTGCTTCCAGTTTTGGAAAATCAGCTACATTTATGCCAAAGCCGATTTTTGGGGATAATGGAAGCGGAATGCACGTTCATCAGTCTCTTTGGAAGGGAGGTAAAAATCTATTTGCAGGCAATGAATATGCAGGGCTTTCTAAAATTGCAATGCATTATATGGCGGGAATTATGACTCATGCGGACTCTATCGCAGCTTTTTCAAACTCAACTTTCAATAGCTATAAAAGGCTAATTCCTGGATTTGAGGCTCCGACAATGGTTGCGTATTCTTCAAATAATCGTTCCGCAAGTATTAGAATCCCATACTCAGAAGGTGAAAATACAAAAAGAATAGAAACTAGATTTCCAGACCCCGCATCCAACCCTTATTTAATGCTTAGTGCAATGTTGATGGCTGGCCTTGATGGAGTGAAAAGAAAGTTAGAGCCAGAGCAAGCAAGGGAGCAAAATTTATATAGATCTCACGATGCTTCAGTTAAAAGAATGCCCACATCACTAGAGCAGGCACTTAAAAGTTTAGAAAAAAATCACGACTTTTTGCTTGAAGGAGATGTGTTTTCAAAAGAAATAATAAACTCTTATATATCAATGAAGAGAGAAGAGCTTGAGAAATTTGCAAAAATTCCTCATCCGCTTGAGTTTAAAATGTATTATAGCAGGTAAATATATTGAATTAATCTTGTCATTATTTCTAAGAAAAGTTTTTTATAGCTTACTATATACATACCTTTAACATGGAGGCAAAAGTTAAAAATTTTAAAGCATTGATTTTAAGAACTTTATGTAAAAAAAGAGAATTAATAAAAGAATTTTCTTTTATTATGTGAGGAGAAGAGGCGAGGGGGCGGAAACTTTTTGATATATTTCCTTTTCTCATCTTGAAAGATTGAAAGATTGATTTATAATATACTTTTAAGCCTTGATTTAAAAGAAGTTTGACATAAAAGAAATATTTGTAAAATCTGCATTAGTGATAAATTAATTATTTAGCTTGCGTTTTAGTGAAAATAAAGTTTTTAAAAATAAAATTTTTTGTTGTTATTTTAAAAAAATATTTTAGCATTCTTTAAAAAGTTTTTTAAAAGTGAACAAGATGATTAAAATTAAGAATTACCTAGATTTAATACGTTTTTTTAACCCTTCTGGATGGATTCTGCTTTATCCTAATTGTGTTTTAGGGCTTTTAATTGGGGCTTATTTTGGAGGAAGTATTAAACCTTTGTTTTTTTTGCAATTTATGCTTGGGGCATTTTTTGCAAGGAGTGCGGGGTGTGTAATAAATGATATTTTAGATAGAGATTTTGATGCAAAGGTAGAAAGGACTAAGAATAGACCTCTCGCAACTGGCTCCTTAACTGTGAAAAATGCAGTTTTATGCCTGATTGTAATGCTTTTATGTGGCCTTATTGTTCTTTTCTCACTTCCCCTTAGAGTGATTTTGATTTGCCTTGCTTCTAGCCTACTAATTTTTACTTATCCGCTCTTTAAGAGGTTCACATACTTTCCTCAAGTTTTTCTTGGGCTAAATTACTCGGTTGGATTTCTTGCTGGTTTTTTTGCGGTTTGCGACCATTTTGTATGGCAAATTTTGCTTATTTGCTTTGCACTTATAGTTTGGACTGTGATTTTTGATACAATATACGCAATGCAAGATGTTAAAGATGATTTGAAAATTGGAGTTAAGTCAACTGCTGTTTTTTTTGGAGAGAATTGCAAGCGTGCTTTATATATATTTAATGCTATATATCTTCTGTTTTTGCTTGCTTTTTGGCATTTTTCTGGGCTTAAATTGGTTATTTTCCCTGTGCTTTCTTTTGTTTTTATATCTATTTTAATTAAAAAAAGTAGGCAAGAAACTTTTTTTAAGATGTATAAGCTTAATTTTCTTGCTACGATAATTTTGTGTATAGGAATTGTATTTAATTTATTATGAAATCGTGCATTATAATCCCTGCTAGAATTGCCTCTTCAAGACTTCCTAAGAAAGTTTTGGCCGATATTAACGGAAAGCCTATGATACTGCGTGTTTTTGAAGCTTGCAAGAAGTGTGAAGGTATTGATGTTTTTGTGGCGACAGATAGCCTTGAAGTGAAGGGAGTGATTGAAACAGTAGGTGGGAAGGCTTTTATGACGGACGCAAGCTTACCTTCGGGGACGGATAGGATTTTTTCTGCCTTTATGCAACTTGAAACTGCAAATTATGATGCAATTATTAACGTTCAAGGAGATGTTCCTAATATTTCCTCTAAAGTAATTTTAAGCACTCTTGAGCTTTTAAAAAAAACTCCACAAGCAGATATTGCAACTCCTATAACAAAGACGAAGGATGGTCTAAAACCTAACATCGTTAAGGCGGTTTTTAGCACGAAAGGGGAGGATTTTGGTAAGGCGATTTACTTCACTAGAACTCCTGCTCCTTTTGGTGAGGGAGATTTGTTTGAGCATATAGGTCTTTACGTTTATAGAAAGGAGGCTCTTCGGAGGTTTGTTTCTCTTCCCCCTTCTCCACTTGAATTGAGGGAAAAGCTAGAGCAACTTAGAGCGATTGAAAATGATATGAATATTTTTGTGCAAATTGTAGACTTTAAACCAATAAGTGTAGATGTGGAGGAGGATTTAACAAGAGCTAAAAAGATGATTTTTTAAAAGTCTCTTGTAAGCAAAAGTATGAATATATGTTGTTAAAAAAGTATTTAAAGCTGTTTTTATTAGGTAAAAATACTATATCCAAAAAGAGATTTATTTGGATTTTAGCTTTTTATTTAAGTGTGCTTAGCATTCCTTTTATTGTTAAGTCTTTTAATTTTAAAATGGCAACTCTTGCTCTTCTTTTGGGGTTTTTTTTAAATATAATCACGCTATCAATTTTCCGTTTTAATAAATTGGCTTTAAAAATATGGTCTTGTTTTGTGCTTATCTCCTCCTCTTCTGCACTTTTTTTTGTTATAAACGATGGAATGGTTTTTTCAAGACATTTAATGAAAAGTGTTTTTGTTGCAAGTAAAGATGAGATTTTCTCTAACTTTCATATTACAATTTTGATATATTTGCTTTTTTTTGGTATTTTACCTTGCTATTTTGTTGTAAAAACAAAGTTTATCAATGTTAAGCAATCCCTTTTTTCAAAACTATCGCCTGTTTTCATAGTGGTTATTTTTGCTCTATCTTATCTGTTTTTTCAAAAAGAATTTATATTGATTGTTATAAAACATAGAGCAAACATTATAGGTTATGATAACACGGAAACACTTTTAGAAGCTGGGCTTTCTTCCATTGTGCATAAAATTTTAACAAAAAAATACGATATAAGACCTCTCACAGAAGTTGCTGAATTCAACCTTGAAAAACCTGAAAAAATTAATGTAATTTTAATAATAGGAGAAAGTGCAAGAGCAGATAGATTTAGCCTTTTAGGGTATAACAGAAAAACAAATCCGAAGCTTGAAAATATTAAAAATCTTTATATAAACTCGGCTCTTGCTTGTGCAGGGGTTACCTTGAAGTCTGTTCCCTGTATGCTTTCTCCTGTTAAATCTGAGGAATTCTCACTTCCTCCAAGTCAAGGCTTTGTTGTTGATGTTTTTAAAAAACTGAACTTTCGCTCGGTTTTATATTCTACAAATGATATTAGAGAGACGGACCTTGTGATTAAAAATATACACGAAAGTTTTGGGGAGTATCATAATTTGAGGTATCAGTTTGATGAAGTTATTTTGCCAAAGTTAGATGGTTACGTGGGAAGTAATGAAAATCAATTTTTGGTGCTTCATAGTGCTGGCAGTCACTTTCAATATCATCATAGATACCCTGATAATTTTGATATATTTTCACCTTCTTGCAAGGAGAGTGTTTATGACTGTTCTCGTGAAATGATTGACAATGTCTACGATAATACAATTCTTTACACTGATTTTATAATAAGTGAGATAATCAAAAAGTTTAAAAATGAGAATACAGTGTTGTTTTATGTGGCAGATCACGGAGAAAGTCTAGGAGAATCTGGCATTTATAAACATGGAATTCCAATTACTTTTGCCCCCGATGCTCAAAAATATGTTCCTTTTTTTGTTTGGGTTTCTGATGAATATATAAGGTTAAATCCCGAAAAGGCCAAGGCGTTGTTAAAAGGCGGAATTAACGAAAGAATAAGTCACGATTATTTATTTTCTAGCCTTTTAGACTGTGCAAACATTTCTTCTGAGATGGTAGATAAAGATTTAAGCCTTTGTCATTTATAAATTTAATATATCTAATCAAATATTTTTTTGAATAAATAAAGTTTTAAGTGATTTAATAAATTATTAGTTGTTTTTTTAAAATCTTAACTTTTTAGCATAAATATGGGATATTTTTTGCAACATTCAGCAATACTCCATAAAAAATATTAAAAAAATGTAAAAAAAAGCTTGCAACTTTGCAAAACCTGTGTTTAGGATTAATATGAATAGAAAAGTTGCTTGTAAATACTTTTTGTAGAAGAATGTTTATTGCCACTTTTTTATGATATGTTATTTAATTTTTAAAACTATGAACAAAACAGAAATCATTGACGCTATCGCAAAAAAAGCCGGAATGACAAAAGCTGCCGCAGGTGAGGCTCTAGAAGCTTTTCAAGAAGTTATAAAAGACTCTCTTGCAAAAGGAGTGAATGTTACTATTACAGGTTTTGTTACATTCAAAGTTAAACACCGCGCTGCAAGGAGTGGGCGTAACCCTCAAACAGGAAAACCAATTCAAATTCCTGCTAGCAATGTTGTTACATTCTCTGCTGGTAAAACATTAAAAGAGTTTGTTAAAAATGCAAAAGGTTCAAAAAAGAAGTAATGCATAAAAGGTTAGAGCTTATCAAGGCTCTTACCTTGACAAAAAATTTTAAGTAAGAAAGTCCTAATTTTTTTGGGAGCTTGTGGGGTGAAACTTCAAGTAGGCATTTTCTAAGGTTTTTACGTCAATTTTAACATACTTTTGAGTTGTGGAGAGCGATGCATGACCTAAAAGTTCTTGCATACTTCTTAAATCTCCCCCATTATTTATTATATGCGTTGCAAAAGAGTGCCTTAAGGAGTGTGGAGTTGCAAAGCTTGGCAATCCTTTCAAACTTCTTTGATTTTGCATTATTTTTTGCACTTTGCGGGGGGAAAGTCTAATTGGTTTATAAGTTGCTTTTTCTCTTTTAGCTTCAATAAATAGTGGATAGTCTGGTAGTAGCGCTATCTCGCAGGCTTTTATATACTCCTCCATTACCTCCTTTGTTTTTGAAAGCAGTGGAAGTGTCCGCTCTTTTCCCCCCTTACCTAGCACTTTTATGAAATTTGCGTTTTTGTTAAAGTCTTTTTTATTGAGGGACAAAGCTTCGGATATACGCATTCCGCTTGAGTATATAAGTGTTAGAAGTGCTTTATTTCTCTTTCCTTCAAATGTTTCTTCGTCATTTAAGTCAAGCATTTCTAAAACTTCCTCTTGGGTTAAAGGTTTTGGAAGGGTTTTTGGGAGTTTAGGTGGCGTTAATTTTGCAAAGTCTTGGTTTTTGCAAATTTGATATTTTGTTAGCATTGTATAAAAAGATTTAATAGCAGAAACCATTCTCGCATTTGAGCTTGCTTTTATCCCTTCTTCTTTTCTTGAGGCTAAAAAACGTCTAAAATCGTTTAGATTTAAGTTTTGATATCTAGAAAAGAAGTCTTCAAATTTTAAAAGTTGAGTGATGTCAAAAATATACCCCTCCACTGTGTTTGGAGAAAGTTTTTTTACTTCTAAGTGAAGCTTGAAGGTGTTTATTACATCAGTCATGAACTCAGCAGATTTTTTATTTATTTTTAAACTAGGTGAAAAGATAAATCAAGCTCTATTCTTCTTTTTCTATATTGCTTTTTGTCTTACCTAAAGCCCCTCCTAGCATTAGAGAGATTAAGTATCCAAATAAAGACTTGAAGTTTTCTAAATGCTCTTCCATCCAGCATAAAATTTCTTTTTGTGCTTTTATTGTGGGGCAGAATTTGTTAATTCCATAAAAATAAATGAAGGCGATGTAGCAGATGTATGCGATGAAGGAGGTAAAATAGATTATCATTGCAAGTTTTCCTAGTATATAATCTATGATGAAGAGGAATATTTTATGGAAGAAATCTTGTTTAAATTTTTTAAAATTGTATATGTCTTCTAGGTTATCTTTTATGAAGTTGCTTTGGAAGTGGTTTCTAATTTTGTTTAATAGCCTGCTCTCATCTTCTATTATATCTTCGTTTGGTATGTCTTTAAAATTGTTTGCAAAGTCGTTTTTAAATTTATTAATAGACATTTTATAAAAATATGTTGTATTTTTCCACTATATTGTCTTCAAAATATTCTTTTATTAGTTCTAGTGGAATTTTTGCATATCTTGCTGACATTTGGTTGTATACTATATCCCACGGTGAGCCTTTCTCGTGAGACCAATGAGATAGCCTTCCTGCCGTATACTCCCCCACTAATTCAATTGTTTTGTGGAAGATTTGATTTTCTTTTTCGCTTAGCAATTTTGAGTAGTCTCTTGCTAGTGATGTTATGTTTGCCTCTTTTTTGATGAGTTTGTAGACTTTTGGAAACATGGGACCATTGTCAAAAGCATTTGGAAGCTCATCTATTATGTTTATTTTTTCAATTTTATTTGCAAGTGCTAACCCTATATAAAAGTATAACACTTTTTGAACTTTTGTATTACTTATTGGAAAAGCAGGGTTTTGATTTAGTAGATATATTATATGTTTTGCTAAACTTATACTACTTCTTGCCATAATATTTTATATTCCTTATTTGGCTTTTTATGTATTATAAATTTAGCTTTGGTAAGCAAAAAGGAACTATATTATAATTTAGGTATAATGTTTGTGAGAAATAATTCCTAAAATCGCTCTAGTAATTTTGTCATAAACTTTTTCAGCTTCTAATGCCTGTTTTTTTGCTATTTTCTTTTACTTTTCCCATTAATCCTATCTCTTCTTCGGTTAATTTATAAATTGGTTTTAAATGTAATGAGATTTTGGTGTTAACGAATTATAATCTTGTATACTACCTAAATATATAAGGCTTACCATAGTTGATATGTGTTCAAAATGTTTTTATCTACAATCATTCCTTTTCCATTATCAGAAATTTTCAACTAAATTATTAGACCTCCCACATAACCTCATAGCTCATTATATAGCATATCCCTAAATAGTTGATATTTTTCTATTACACAATAAATCATCAATTAACTCATAAACATCGTTATATTTATATTTATGATTTCTAT
>JBILVD010000042.1:0-10390 GCA_044370655.1 Candidatus Deianiraeaceae bacterium
TTCTCATCTAACAATATAGAAGATGAGTATATAAAGATATACAAAATGATGATACAAATTATATCCCACTAAAACATAATTTCTTGGTTTTAACATCTACCTATATAAATTATCTTTGCATACTTCCCCTCCCCCGCATTCTCCTCTTTATCAAGCTTGCTATCTGCCTTGTTTGGCTTCTTGTTGCTAAGAATGGTGGTTTCTATATCTTTTTTGCTATCTTTTGCCCCATCTAACCTGCTTTTAATAAAGGTGGTTTCCATATCTCTTGTGTATTTTGCATTACTGTCAATATTGATGGCTCCAATATCTCCGATGTTATTAAGTTCAATTTCTAGTTTATTGTTGTTTATGTTGATGTGGGGAGCGGGATTAGGTTGTGCATATGCCTCTTTTTGAGAAAACATTGCAAACGGAATTTTTTCTCTGATGAATTTAATAACATAATCCCTGTTTTCCTCTTTCATTGACATTAAGATTGGACTTGCTAATAAAACTATTGGGCAAAAAAGAATATTTTTTAAGGATTTTAAAACGTCCATGAAACCTTCTTTGCAGTGTGATATGCATTGCTGTGCTTTATTTGAAAATCCAAATAATTTGCATACACAGGCACTTAAAAGCCCGAATATAGCCCTAAAAGAGCCAACTACTAATTTGAATGCAGACGTGACGAATATTGAAACCGAAAGTGCAATTCCTAGTAATATACCTAAAACAAGCTCCATAATATGCTTAATTAAACTTTATTTAAGTTTATGCTTATAGCAGTTAATTAATTTTATGCTTATAGTGTTTAATTAAGTTTCAAAAACATTATAACATAGTAAAAATAAAAATGCAAGATATTTTTTATGCTTAAAAGGGTTTGACAAATTGAATAGATGGTTTATGAGTATATAAGTGAATTAAAAAAGTCAATGAGTAAATTTCATATTTTTTGTGATGAGAGTGGAATAATTCAAGAAAATTATATGGTTCTAGGCGGTATAATGTTTGAAAGTAGACATTACGAAGAACTGGATAACTTAATAAATTTGTGCAAAGGAAATAATTTAGAACACGAAATAAAGTTTGAAAAATTAAAAGGTGATTATAATTATAAAATGTATTTAAATGTTATTGAAACTTTATTTGCAACTCAAAAAATACAATATCGCTGTGTTATTTTTAATAAAAATAAAATTAATCACAGTAAATACAATAATAACTGCTTAACAAAAAATCACGCATATGAACAAGGGTTTTATAAATTTTATTACCAACTTTTACATCACCAATTTATAAAAGAAAATATTAATGCTAAATACTCAATTTATTTAGATGAAAGACCTCCACATTCTCAAACTGCTTTTAATATAGAAACTTTAAAACAAAGTCTCAACGCACCATATTTTAAAAACATAATTCCCACATTGGAATTTATCCCATCGTACAAATCTAACTTTACTCAAATTGCAGATTTATTAACTGGTAGTGTAAATTTTGTAAAAAATCAAAAAACTTCAAATAAAGAATATAAAAATAACTTTGTAATTTCTATACAAAATATGCTTAATATAAAAAATATTAGTCAAGACACTGGCAGAAAAATGGACTGGAAAGTATGGAATTTAATTTTTAATGAATGAAAGCATTTTGCAAACAATGCACACCTGCGGTCAGCATTAACGCTCACAAACCACTTTCATTTAAACAATCTTAATACTATATTTTTACTTTGTCAAGCAAAAAATTTTTAATATATAATTAAAAGTTTCAAAAACAGGTTTTTCAAGTGAAATCTGTGAATTCTCCTTAAAAATCTTCTCAAAAGCTCGCAAGCCTCACAAACTCGCTCAAATCCCTATCTCTTTTAGGCTTTGCACTTTGCTTAGGCTTCGCACTTTCCACAAACGCCTTTATATTTTCAAAATTATTATATACCTCCTTTCTCATAAAGTTCGCATTCTTTCCTATCTGCATTATACCTCGTTTAGGAAGGAGGAGGAAGCAGATTTTTACACTTATGGGGGTAGGTTTTGGACTTATGGTGGCAGATTTTAGGCTTGCTTTTGGCGGTTATACTTAAAAACTTAGGCTTAAAACTTACGCTTGAAAGGGTTTGACAAGTAAAGTTATCTATGTTTAGAATGTTAGATATGGATAAATTTAAAAGTTATGGAAAAAAGTTATGTTGTATATTGCGATGAAAGTGATAGGAAAGGAAAGCATTATTCTTATTTTTTTGGAATGATAGCTTTTGAAACCGAGAATTACTCACAAATAGAAAATTTTCTATTTAATTGCAAAACTGATATCAATAATAACCCTTATAGGGGGGAGTTAAAATGGAGTAAAATTAGCAATTCGGCACAAGATGAATTTATTTATAAAAAGTTTATTGATGGCATTTTTGACTGTTTGCAATCGGGGAAAATTTTAATTAGAATATTTTGTTGCGACAATATTTATATGGAATCTAGTTTTAATGATGAAATTTTGTCATTTCATAAATTATACTATACTTCTTTGGTTGGTAATTTTAAATATTTTAATATTAATAGAGTTCATTTTGATAGACTGCCATATCAAAATAAAGAAAAGATAAAAGAATTTAAAGAATTGATTGCAACTGGATTAAATGTTAAAGCTGACAATTTAATAGAAGTAGATTCTTCTAAGCACTCTTTTTCTCAAGCGATAGATGTTATTTTAGGTGCAATGTCTTTTAGATTAAATGACAAGCATAAACATAAAGAAAAAAATCAAAAACAAAGAGGTAAAAAAACGATTGCAAAAGAAAGAATGTATAAATATATCATAAATAAAATTAGAATTTTAACTCCAGCTGAATATTATAAATATTTTGATATCAAGAGGAATACTCCTGTTTATGATAATTTAAGACAGAGCCGTCTTACATCTGATAAATATAGGCACTGGATACATATCAGTAGTTCTCAAATTGATAAATATTATGGAGATAAAAAGAAGGCGATATCTAGCAACCTATCTAGTAAACTAGCAAATCGGACAAGCGAAACTTGACCATTCGGAGTACTAAACTCGCCTATTTTATAGATAGGACACAATTGCTAGTTTGTCAAGCAAAAAATTTTTAATATTATAATTAAGTTGTCCAACTTAATTATAATATTAATTAATTTCAAAAAACAGGTTTGTCAAGTGAAATCTTTGAATTATCTTTGAATATCTCCTCAAAAGCTCGCCTGCATCACAAACTCACTCAAACCCCTCTCCTTAAAGCCTACTACCTACCCTTTTCAAAACTATTAGTTTAAAAAATCTTGACACAAAAAAGAAATTACAGTATATTATATAGTTATAACTAACTGACGATATTATGCCAAACAACAAGAATAAATCAAAAATCAACAGCACTCTTTTTACAATAAATGCCCGTCATCCTAGACCTCTAGTTACTGTGCATTTTGTTTCCTCTGAAGGCATCATACAGAATGTATATAAAATTCCATATAATATTCTTTTAGAGTATAATTATTATGTTGAAAAAGAGAACGGTCATTTTACCGTTGAAGATGAATATAGCATAAGACAAGAATCGCAAAGTGCATATCATAATAGATATTACATGAATATAAAAGATAGGAAGAATATTATTGAAGATGCCACAGTAAAGATATTTGGTGTAAAAGATGGATTAACTAGAAAGGGATACCAGCAAGATGTGCAAAAAAACAAATATGCAAATGAGTTTATAAAAGCTATAAACACGCAAACTAGTCAGTATATTACTATATTTAAAAGTGATTTAGATATTTTGAACGAGGAAACTGTGAATAAAAATTTTAAAATAAGAGCTGTAATAACTGACGCTACAGGAAAGGAGCATGTGAGACAAATTAAGCTAAATAATGAAGATTGGCAAGAACTTTACAATAATAATAAGGTGGATTTAATAAAACTTAATAATGAAGCAAAAAATAAAAATTTTGTTTTA
The DNA here is from genome assembly GCA_044370655.1 of Candidatus Deianiraeaceae bacterium. Taxonomy (GTDB): domain Bacteria; phylum Pseudomonadota; class Alphaproteobacteria; order Rickettsiales; family Deianiraeaceae; genus CAZFPN01. Next base: position 3,965 of record JBILVD010000042.1, read on the forward strand.
GATGGCACAACTCTTCCTAATTTAACTCAATCGAGGGTGGGGCTTCTTAATTTAAATGATGTGGTTAATAGTAATTCTACTCTTTTGCCGTCAATGCATAAAACTGATAGATCCACTTCATCAACTAATGCTAAAGGCACTTCAGTCTCTAAAACTAATGCTAAAGGCACTTCAGTCTCTAAAACTAACGGTAAAGGCACTTCAGTCTCTAAACTTCCTGACCCTAAAAAAACCTCTCACATAAGATAATTTTCCTTTCCACAAACGCCTTTACCTTTTCAAAATTATTGTATACCTCCTTTCTCGCAAAGCTCTAAATTATACCTCGTTTAGGAGGGAGGAGGGAAGCAGATTTTTACACTTATGGGGGCAGATTTTAGGCTTGCTTTTTGCGGTTATACTTAAAAACTTACGCTTAAATGGAAAATAAAATTTTAAACCATTTTTTACTTGAAAAATAAATTTGATGGTATTAGTATTTTGTAAAAATGGATACGAAGATGCCGAAAAGAAGAGATATTAAAACAATTTTGATTATTGGTGCGGGGCCGATTGTTATTGGTCAAGCTTGTGAGTTTGATTACTCTGGGACGCAGGGTATAAAAGCTTTGAAGGAGGAAGGTTATAGGGTTGTTCTCATCAATTCTAATCCTGCTACTATAATGACGGATAGCTCTCTTGCTGATGCCGTTTATATAGAGCCTATAACACCTGATTTTATTGAGCAGATTATCGTGAAAGAGAAACCAGATGCGATTTTGCCAACACTAGGGGGGCAGACGGCTTTGAATGTGGCTTTAAAACTTGAGGAATTGGGAATTTTGAAGAAGCATAAAGTTAGCCTTATTGGGGTTTCTACCGATGCTATTAAAAAGGCGGAGGATAGGGGGCTTTTTAAGGAGGCGATGGAGAGGATAGGTCTTAAATGCCCTGCTAGTATCATCGTTTCTACTTTTGAGAGAGGTTTTGACAACCTGCTTTACCATCTTGCAAAAATTTATTTGAATGGAGGCTTTAATGCTGATGATGTCTCTGGGCTTTTGGCTTTGGTTGAGGGGGAATTTGGTGATATTTTGCAGGTTTATTTGGAGAATGCACAGGGGAAGAATGATTTTTACTTTAAGGAGGAGGTTTTGAGGCTTGAGGCGAAGAATGGGTTTTGTATTGAGCTTCCTGTTATCATTCGTCCTTCTTTAACGCTAGGTGGCACAGGTGGGGGAGTGGCGGAAACTGTTTTTGAGTATATCCGTCTTTTGAAGTCTGGTCTTGAGGCTTCCCCTATTCATCAAATTCAAATTGATAAGTCAATTATTGGCTGGAAGGAGTTTGAGATGGAGGTTGTGAGGGATAAGAATGATAATGCGATTATTGTTTGCTCTATTGAGAATATTGACCCTATGGGAGTGCATACGGGAGATAGCATTACCGTTGCCCCTGCGATTACTTTGACGGATAAGGAGTATCAAAAGATGAGGGATTATTCAATTGCCGTTTTACGTGAGATTGGAGTTGAGACGGGAGGGAGTAATGTGCAATTTGCTGTGAACCCTAAAGATGGGGAGATAGTGGTGATTGAGATGAACCCTAGAGTTTCTCGCTCTTCTGCTCTTGCTTCAAAGGCGACGGGCTTTCCTATTGCTAAAATTGCGGCGAAGCTTGCGGTTGGATACACTCTTGATGAGTTAAAGAATGATATTGCAAGTAGCATTCCTAAGGAGTTTGACTACCTAGAGTATAGAGCGGTGCTTGAAGGAAGAGGTAAAAATACTAAAATTGAGGAGTATGTAAGAGCCTCTGGAGAGAATATTTTTGACTTGAGGCAAAAGGCTCTTCCTGCTTCGTTTGAGCCTTCTCTTGACTATATTGTAATTAAAATTCCTAAATTTAATTTTGAAAAGTTTAATACTTTAAAGCCTGAACTTGGCACGCAGATGCAGTCTGTCGGGGAGGTGATGGCAATGGGGAGAAGCTTTGAGGAGGCAATTTTGAAGGCGATTGCTGGAATGGAGGAGCCTATCCCTGACCTTTCTGCTTTTTCAAAAGATGAGATTGTGAGCTATCTTAAAGGGCGTTTTCCTAAGCGTCTTTACTATATTTTTGAGGGCTTTAAAAGGGGAATGGAGGTTGTTGATATTGCAAAACTTACGTCGTTTGACCCTTGGTTTTTGGGGCGTTTTAAGAATATTGTGGACTTGGAGAGGGAGATTAAGGAGGAGAAAATTCCTTCTAATTTGCTTGCAAGATTAAACGAATTTGCAGGAAGAGGCATGCAAACGCAGGAAGAGGTAAGGGCGGAGATGTTAAAAGAGGCTGAAATATTTGGAGAGCTTGCAAAGATTATAACGGCAGAAAGGGTGCTAAGATGGAAGCAGGCGGGCTTTGGAGATGGGCGTATAAGGGAGCTTTTGGGCTTGAAGGCGGGCTTTAAAGGCGTGCATTTATTTAGGGAGTATAGGAAGTGGCTGGGCGTCTTTCCTCTTTTTAAAAAAATTGATAGTTGTGCTGGGGAGTTTGCTTCTACAACTAATTATTTTTACTCTACTTACGAGCGTGTGTCTTCGCATAATATATCTTCACATAATGCTTCTTCAAATGATGTGTTTTTGAATGATGCGTCTCTGAATGAGGCGGTTTCTTCAAATAAAAAGAAGGTGGTGATTATTGGCTCTGGTCCTAATCGAGTGGGGCAGGGGATAGAGTTTGACTATTCTTGCGTGCATGCGAGCCTTTCTCTTCGGGAAATGGGGATTGAAAGTGTGATGATAAACTGCAACCCCGAGACGGTTTCTACAGACTATGACACATCAGACAGGCTGTTTTTTGAGCCACTTTCTAGCGAGCATGTTATGAATGTGATTGAAAATGAAGCAAAGTCTGGTGAGATTGTAGGCGTGATTATTCAACTTGGGGGGCAAACTCCTTTGAAATTGAGGCAAACTTTAAAGGCTGGTGGTGTGAAGATTTTAGGGATGGAGAAAGATGCGATTGACTTATGTGATGATAGAGCGAAGTTTTCCCGTCTTGTTTGGGAAGTTGGGGCAAAAGAGGCGGAGAGTTTTAAGTATGAAACTCGTGAGGAATTGCTTAAAATTGCAGATAAACTGGGATATAAGGCGATTATTCGTCCTTCTTCTGTAATTGGGGGGAGGGGAATGGCAATTATTGATAGTGCCTCCGAGCTTGAGTATTATCTTGCAAATGAGGGGACTTTGGCAGGCGGAATTGTGAACCCTCTACTTGAAAATGCTATAGAGCTTGATGTTGATGTTTTGCGAGATAAAACGGGCAAGTGCTTTATCTTTGGAATGCTGGAGCATATAGAGTATGTAGGAGTGCATTCTGGGGATTCTAGTTGCTCTGTTCAGCCTCGCTCTCTTTCTTCTAAGGTGATTGAGGAGATAGAGGCTTTGGCGGTTAGTTTTGCAAAAAGGTTGCAGGTTGTAGGGCTGATTAATATGCAAGTTGCAGTTAAAGGTGAGGAGGTTTTTGTGATTGAAGTGAACCCTCGTGCAAGCCGAACTGTGCCTTTTACTGCTAAGGCGATCGGTCTTTCCGCTGTTAAGCTTGCGGTTAAGTTGATGTGTGGGAGGGAAATGGAGGCGGAGGATATTTTTATCAACTTCCCTTATAAAATGGAGAAAAATGGCTATTATGTCTTGCAAAAACTTGATTTTTGTGCGGTTAAGGAGCCTGTCTTTTCTTTTGAGAAGTTTTTGAAGTCTGATATTGTTAGGGGGCCAGAGATGAAGTCCCTCGGTGAGGTGATGGGAATTGCAGAGACTTTTGGGCTTGCATATGCGAAGGCTTTGGTTGCTTCTGGGCAGAAGTTTGTGCTTTTTGGTAATGCGTTTATTTCTGTGAAGGAGGGGGATAAGGTTGGGGAAATTGTCCTTATTGCTAAAATTCTTGTAAGCCTTGGATTTAAAATTTTTGCAACAAGGGGAACGGCGAGTTTTTTAAGTGAAAATGGGGTTGTTTGTGAGCCTGTGAATAAGGTGCATGAGGGCGGTAAGCATATTATTAAGATGATAGATGGAGGGGAAATTCAACTGGTTATTAACACGACTTCTGGCTTTAAGTCTCTTCAAGATAGCTTTTTAATTAGGCGTGGGGTTATTAGAAATAAGATTTTGCACTCCACAACTCTTGAGGGCGGAAGGGCGATTTCGCAGGCGATTTTAGAGGCACAGAAATCAAATTTATCTATATTTAAAAAAAGTTAAAAAAAGTTCTTGACAAATAATTTTAAATTATTTATAAGATAGTATTATTAAAATAATTTATAAATTTATGAAGCCCGAATTTGTTTTAAATATAACAAAAGCTAGATTCTTAATAGTAAATAATATTAAACCTTACTTAAATAAAATATTTTTAATAAATCTCTTGACATAAGCTTTTTTTCTATTTAAAAAAAATATAAGGTATGTTATAATTGTTCTTAAATGGAGGGTAGATTTTACAAAATTGGTTTTTTTACAGTTATTATAATAATTGTTATTCTTGGCATTTATTATCTTTTTAAAGATAAAAAACCGAAGGACTTTCTTCCAACTTCTGGGAATTATGTTGGAGGCATTTCAATGAGAGATGGCTTTAGAGGGGGAGATAGCTTCTCTAATTCAAACATCAACAATTATAATAATACTATTTTAAACTCACAAAATCTTTCTCGCAACAATTTTCAAAATAATGTGTCGGAGGTCAACAAAAAAGCCTCTTTAAACTATAGTGCAAGTTCTGTTTTTCTTGTAGATGAAACTGTTACGAAGAATCTTATAAAAAAATCTGGTGATACTCTTTCCTTTGCCTCCACTTCAAAGGAGGAGATGGATGATGTTGTTCTTGATAAAATCGCACTTGATAGTGGAAATGACCGAAGTTTTAAAACACCAAATAGAACGTGTGGATTAATTTTTGAAAATATTGTCAAAGATAAGCAAAAAATTCTTGCACTTGGGTATGTTAAGCAGGAGTCTTATTTATTGCAAAGATTAAGGCAAATACCTAACTTTGGCGGGCTTTCATTTGAAAAACAAAAAGAAATAATAACCTCTTTGTTAAACGCCCTAAGGTCCGATAAAAAAATTGACTCTAGCTCCTATTGTGATAATATTCTTTCAAGTCCTTCTGGAATTGTCTATATGCAATGTCTTAGGGCGATGGATAAGATAATATCTCAAAAAATTACAAATCCTCAGCAGATAGAAAAAATTCTTGCTCAAGAGATTACAAGCTTTATGTATCTTTACACGAAAGAGCAAAGAGAAGATATAATAAAAATGATTATTGATGGAGTGAAGAATAACACTCTCTCTAAGGAGAAGCTTTGTGCGTTTTTGCAAAGCCTTGCTATTCAAAACATACAGGATACTTTCCTTTACAAGCAGTGTATAAAGGTGTTAAATGACCTTTCAAACTCCGCCGCTTTACTCTCTGATGATATGATATTAGATGCTTTAATGAAGATAACGGGCTTTTCTTCTCTAAGCAAAAATCAGGTTGATGAGATAGTGCGGGATATTAAACAAGACAAGATTAAAAACGGGTTTTTGAACGCCGAGATACACTGTTTGAAGATTGTTGCTTGGCTTTTGGAGGCAATAAGGGGGAGCGATGTTTATAAAAAATGTATTGAGGTTTTGGATAAGATAGTAGAAAACCCTTCTCAAGACTTAATGAAAGCGTTAGAGACAATTCCAGGCTTTTCAATGCTTTCCACTCAAACGCAAAAAGATATTGTCATTACTATAAACAATGCAATTGCAGATGGCACAATTAAGGAAGAGAGCAAAAGGAATGACATTTGCACAACTATTGCGGGATTAATTTTGGACGCCTTTAACAAAAACAAGCTTTATCAACAGTGTTTGAAGGTTTTGAATGATATTATAGACAACAACCTTAACGTTCAAGGTCAAGAGAGTGCGATTAGGCAAAAATTAACCTCAATTTATGGGTTTTCCCTCCTAGATGAAGAAAAAAAGCAAGAGATTGTGAACCAAATTATGGAAATAAATAAAAATGATGAAAATGTGAAAACTAAAATCTCTAACGTTTGCATCAACATAACTCAATCCATTATAGATGCTATTAAAAACTCTGAAGCTTATCTTAAATGTATGGACATAATCACTGACATTTCAAATACTAAACCGAGGCTTGATGTTGGTCAAATCAGGGAGAAACTCAAGGAAATAAATGGCTTTTCTGCGATTGATGAAGCTAAACAAATTGAATTTGCAGAAAGAGTTTACGACTCAATAACTAATAACACCTTAGAAGATGACAAAAGTCAAATTTGTATTGACATTGTGCTTGAAATTTCTGATGGTTTAGATGTAAATTCCTTAAAACAAAATTGCATTATCTTGCTTACAAAAGCGTTTGCTAATGATACAATCAGTAGAGAACAAATAGAGTTTA
>JBILVD010000106.1:0-2686 GCA_044370655.1 Candidatus Deianiraeaceae bacterium
CTGAGAATTTGGAGATTGAGTATTGTTCAGGCTTGATAGAAGGCGAAACTCCAGATGACTTAAAGTCTGCTCTTATTCAGCACTTGATTAGCCTTTATGATTTAAGGTTAAGTGGGGGGAGGCTTCCGCAGTTTAGTATTGAAGTTTATAATAGATATAGAATGGTTAATTTATGAAATATTTATTGAATTCTAAGGTAAAAATTCTTGCTTTTGAAAGAGTTGAACAAGAAGATGGTGCTTTTGTGGAATGCCTAAAAAGTGCTTATGATTTTTTTTGCGAAGCGGACTTAAAAACAGAAGGTATGGGGCAGGTTTTAAGGTTGATTTTGAGAGAAAATTCTATGTTAAAATTTGAGATATTAAAGGTGATTTTTAAAGGAATAACCTACAATTGCGTAAGCTGTAAGGTTGTTGAAGATGGATTTTTAGAAATTTTATGCAAGATTTAGTGATGTTTGCTATTCAGGACATATTTTTTAATGTGCTTAAAAAAGGTTTATGCGATGCGAAAATATTTAAAATATGTAATTCTACTCCAAGACAGAAGTTTGTGCTAATTGAAGAGATAAAGGAGGAGGCTTTAAATGCAGGTAGGAGGCAGTTTAACATAGCTTTAAAAGTCTTTCCTGACACTTTTGATTATCGTGTTCTTTCAAAAATGCTAGATGATGTTAGAAGGTGTTGTGTTTTTGGGGCATTTGAGGGGCTTGAAGGTTTTGTAGGCTTTAAATTGTTGAAAAATTTTATCTCTTCTAATTTACAAACTGGATACGAAGCGAGGCTTGAGTTTGTGTGTTTTGTGAGTGATTTAAGGGGTTAATTTATGGCTGTAAAATTGAGAAGTTTAAGTCTCCAAACACGAAGCTTTCTTTTAATTTGAACCTTTTAGCGGAGGATAGGCTTTCTAAACCTTGCATAGAAAAGCAGTTTTTTCCGTCTTTACCTATAAACATTGGGGAATGGGCTATCATTATTTCATCTACTACTTCTTCTGAAATCGCTTTAGTTATAACACCTGCCCCACCTTCAATTAACAAGTGATTGATGTTGAAATCTGTGTATAAGTTTGGTAGAAAATCTTTAAAATCACCATTCACAACCTCAAAACCATTTATTTTGGGAATTGAGTTAGAAAGCACAAAACGTTTGGGGGAGAATGCTTCTAAACCTTGAGTTCGGCAGGTTAAAAGGGGGGTATCTTTTCTATAAGTCTCCCCACCTATTAAAATGCCATCATATGTATGCCTTAAAAAATTTGTAAAAGAGCGAGACTTAGTATCGCTAATCCACTTACTTACGCCTGTTTTTGTTCCGATTTTTCCATCTTCTGTGCAAATGATTTTTGCGGATACAAATGGGAATTTTCTTTCTTTTGCAGTTAGATATGGCTTGTAAAACTGCGATATTTCCTCATTCATGACACCTTCCACAACTTCAATTTGACCAATTTTTAATGCATCAATACCGCTTCCTTGAACTCTTTTATCTGTGTCTTTTACTCCAATAAAAACGCTCTTGATGCCTGAATTTAAAATAGCGTGGACACAAGGTGGAGTTTTGCCAAAATGATTGCAGGGCTCTAGGGTGACGAATAAGTCTGCTCCTGTGAAGTCTTTTTCTTGTGATAGTGCGATGTTTTCGGCGTGAGGTCTTCCTCCAAGTTCAGTTGATGAGGAGGATATGATTAATCCATTTTTCACAACAACGCAACCAACTGAGGGGTTAGAGCCCGTTAACCCTCTATGCTTTTTGGCAAGATTAAATGCAACTTGCATGTATTTTTTTGCGTAGTCTAGATTTATCATCATATTTTTATTGTTTTCTGCTCCCTGGTTTAACCCAAGGAATGGAGGCAAGATAACTAGGTATTTCTTCAGGTTTATAGGTTTTTATATCCATCTTTAAAACTGACACTAATGGGAGTTTGAAGTCGTTATTTTCGCTTCTTCTGTCAATTACGCTTGCACAACCGATGATAACTGCTCCCATTTCTTCAACAACCTTTCCTGCTTCTAAGCTTGATTTACCAGTAGTTACTACATCTTCCACTAGTAGAATTCTTTCGCCTTTTTTAACGTCAAAACCACGCTTTAAAGTGAATATATTATCAACTCTTTCAACGAATATATTTTTACATAAAAGTTGTCTTGCAAGCTCGTATCCGCATAAAATTCCGCCCATTGCGGGAGAGAGGATTGTGTCAAAGTCGCTTCTTTTAAATTGCTTTAAAACGTTTTCTGCAAGCACTTCAATTACTTTCATTGAAAGGAATGGGTCTTCAAAAATTTTAGCACATTGGACGTATCTTTCACTGTGAAGACCAGATGAAAGTTTAAAATGACCTTTTAAGATAACATTTTTTTGCTCTAAAAGGGATAGTATTTCTTTTTCTTTCTGCATCTATTTGAAATTATTTTAAAGTAAGCTAACTTTTGAAAAATTATTTGTCAAATAAATTTTTTAAAAAAGCTTGCAAAGTATAATTTATATTTTAAATTTTAAGGGTAAATTTTTTTTAAAATTAGATGGAGGTTAATAAAATCAAGAAAAGAGTGAAGACGAAGAAAGCTAATACTTCGAATAAAGTTTGGTATCTAAATAGAAATATTGGATTAAAAATCGGAATATTATACCAAAAAGTCACTTTACTTATATTTTTTTTTATTAGTTCTATTTTACTTTTA
>JBILVD010000107.1:0-2675 GCA_044370655.1 Candidatus Deianiraeaceae bacterium
ACCTCCCTTTCTTTGCCTCCCTTCCATAAATCCATCCTTCACTATTCTTTTTCTACCACAAAACCTACATTCTTTTATAAACAATTATATCATGTTAATGTTTATAATGATTTAGCAAGTCCAGATATTAAAACCTAATCTAAACGATATATAGCTTATAGTTCATATATAAATCTTTAAGATGCAAGATATATACCTTAAAATTAATCACCATCTCCTTTTAATATATAAAATATAAGAGCTTGAATATGTATATATTATCCTCTTTTAGTATTAGAGTTTAAAGGCTTTCTCCTCGCCCTTTCTCCTCGCTCATTTAAGATTAGTATTAGATTTTAAAGGCTTCCCCCTTAGAGAAATTTATGATGAGGGCTTTAAGTGTGTTATAAACCATAAAAGATATAAGGCTTAAGCTATATTACAAATCTTTAAGATATACACTTTTCATACCTAAAACTATCACTTACTGAAATTTTATATAGAAGATATAACGCAATCCTCCCTCCCCCATCTAAAAATAAACACTTTAAACAACCGCCTAAAATCACTATCTTAAAATATTTCTTTCAAAATTCTTCACTTTTTGCTTCCATACCTCACATTTATATAATACTCTCTAAAAATTTTCCTTAAAAAATTAAGGAGACCCAAAAAAATGATGACACATATTATGAAGACTTTATACAAATTTTTTAAAACCGCAGAAGTAAGCCAAGAAATCATAATACACCAAAAAGTTAAGGTTGAAAAATACAACCTAGTAAATATTCAATTCAAGCCCTGCATCTTAAAATTTATACAAAACTTACAAATAAATAGCGAATTAAAAAATTAAAATAATAAGAAAATCAAATTAGAAATCGTAGCAAAAAAGTAAGCAAGAGCAAAAGTAAAAATAATTAAAAAAGCCGTCTTTTTGCCATCTTTCACCTCCTTATGAAAGCTCATAGTAGCAGAAACGCAAGGCAAGTAAAAAAACATAAATACAAGATAACTAACCGCACGCCTTAACCCAATTTCATTTTGTATAATTTGCGCTAACCCCTCCGTCGTGGAAGAATATAAAACAGCAAGAGTTGCAACTGCCATTTCTTTTGCAACAAGCCCAGTAATTAGGGATATTATCACCTTAAAGTCAAAATCCATAGGGTAAAAAATAGGCATTAAAGCCTTACCAATCATTCCTATAATACTATTTTCAAGACCATCATCTTCAAGAATAATAGGTCTCAATCCTTCAAATCCAACAACTCCTAAAAAAGATATTATAGCAGAAAAAATAGTAATAAAAGTTGCCGCATTTTTTAAGTAATCTGCGGTGCGTGAAATCCCAGTCTTTAAAACATTTTTAAATATAGGTAGGCGATAATTAAAAATTTCTATCTTAGTTTTTTGTGCCTGACCTATAGAGTAAGCCTCGCCCTTCATTACCATTCCAAGAAGTTTTGCACACACAAGCCCAACAAAAAAACCTGCCGTATAAATCAAAAACAAGGCAATCGGGGCGTTTTCTCCAAATAAAGCAAGGCAAAACAACATAAAAACAGCAAGCTTAGCAGTGCAAGGAATAAAACCAATAATAACCATGGTAAGAAACTTCTCCTTAGGGTCGTTTATCATTCTAGAAGACATATAAGCCGTAATTGAACAACCAGCACCAATAATTAAAGGAATGAGAGACTTCCCCCCCAGCCCAAATTTCTCAAACAATTTGTCAAGTAAAAAGGAGATGCGAGTTACGTAACCTGTTTGCTCTAAAATGCCTATAAGAGTTGTGCAAATTACTATAGTCGGTATAAAGCCAACCACAGTTCCAACTCCAACGATTATAGACTTAAAAATCGCTCTCAAGAAATGTGGCAAAAATGCAAGTCCTTCAATCCATTCTATTCCAAAATCAAAAAATCCTGTAAAAAAGTCTCCAATTGCTTTTCCCACAATAAAAGAAAACCAAAAAATAAAAAACATTATACCAAAAAAGAAAGGTAGACCAAAAATTTTTGAAAGAGCTATTTTGTCAATCAAATTACTAACTTTAACCGAGTTGAATTGATTTTTAAACTTAAGCAGGTTGTTAGAGTTAAAGCTCTCTCCTTCAATTTCCTTCAAAACTATCTCTAAAATATCATCACAGTTTTGCTTTGAAAGAGCAGAGAATAAAATTGCCTTTTCAAAACCATACTCCGCTTTATTTGGGCTTAATTTGAATGAAGGGAAGTTGATAGCGGTTATCACTTTTGCCCCAAGCTCCTCTTTTAACTCTTGTGCTAAAATCGTGGAGAAGTAAGGAAATTCGGCGTTTACAATGTGGATTATAGCATCAAAATTGCCTTCCTTTAGTGTTTTAATAGTATTTTTTGCTAGGTCGTTTTCTTTAGAAGTGAAGGAGTTAAAGCCGGGAAGGTCATAAAATGTGATTGTTTTACCCTTATGAAATATAGCAATTTCCTTTTTTGAAGTTGTACTCCCTGCAAAATTTGCTGTTTTGAGGTTGCTTCCTGTAAGCGTATTTAAAAATGTAGTTTTTCCAACATTTGCAAGCCCAACTAGAGCGATTTTTACCATAATAGAGAAAATAATAATAATAATAATAATTATTATTATATATTTTTAAAGTCAAGTCATTTTGTAAAATAGTTTTTGGATAAATGATTTCAAAACCTCATCAAGTTACT
>JBILVD010000043.1:0-10087 GCA_044370655.1 Candidatus Deianiraeaceae bacterium
GGTAAGGAAACGAGCGACCTTGAGGAGTCTCTTTCAAAAATTCGTTCGTTTATGGAAGCAGATGGAAATTTTGTGGATATTGAAGATAATTCTGTATCTAAAAAAATTCAATATTCATTAAAAATAGATAGGGAAAAGGCAGGTAGATACGGAATTGATATAGAAACCGTTGGCGCTTTTGTCTCTCTTGTAACAGATGGACTTATAATATCAAACTATCGTCCCTCTTACTCTGACGATAAAGTAGATATAATTTTAAGATACCCTCCCGAATATAGAGGGCTTAAGGATATAGAAAATTTAAAAGTCCCTTCAAGTAATGGAGGCTTCGTCCCTATTTCAAATTTTGCAAAGCTTGTGATGGAGCGTGAAACAACTAATATAATAAGATTAAACCAAAAAAGAAGCATTAACTTAAATGCAAATATAAAAGAAGGAGTGGTGCCGAGCTTCAAAATTGCCGAATTATTTAAATGGATAATGGACAACAAAAGTGAATTTACAGCGGAGATACAACTAGCGGGAGATGAGCAGGAAAAGGGGGACTCTATATCATTCTTATCCGCCGCTTTTGGCAGTGCAATTGTAATAATGTTGCTATTGTTCTTAATTCAGTTTAATTCTGTAGGAAAAACTATAATTGTCACATCATCAATCTTCCTTTCCATCTTTGGAGTTCTAATTGCCTTAATGTTAACAGGGCAGGCATTTAGCATTGTAATGTCTGGAATTGCAGTAATAGCACTTGCAGGAATTGTGGTTGACAGTAGCATCTTATTTATAGAAACATTTAAAGACTTAGAATCAGAAGGTCTATCAATTGATGATGCACTGCTTAAAACCGCAATAGTAAGACTAAAACCTATACTTCTTGCAAGCATGACAACAGTTGCAGGTATGATACCTATGATTTTTGGCATTTCTGTAAATTTTATAGAAAGAGATATAACAATAGGTGCTCCTTCAGGTAAAATGTGGACTCAACTTTCCGCAGGTATAGCGGGCGGATTAACTTTTGTAACTCTATTGACATTATTCATAACACCTACTATAATTCTACTAGAGGAAAATTTTAAAAAAAGAATAAAAAATCGTTTTAAAAGGAGTTATGTATAAAATTATCATCGTTTGTATTGCTTTAATTGGATGTTATAAAAAAGACAGCACGAACACAGTATCTTACTCCGATAATAAAACTTTTAATAACAAAAAATACAAAAAAAGTGAACCAATTAGACCCTTTGGAAACATAACAAGTAGCACCCAAGATGAGACAAAAACCGTAATTTATTATGGTAAAATTGTTGATAAAAACATCTCTTATTTAAAAGAAAATGAAGAGTATCTTCTATGGCTTGAATCGCAAAGGAGGAAGCGTCTTGCATCTGGCAAATTAAACGGCTTTAAGCACGAAACTACACCTAATTCAAATAGTTATTATATAAAAAAGATAAAAAGCACAAGAAGTAATAATTCTTTAATAAGCGAAAGATTTTACCGTGATATAGATAGGCAATTAAATTTATTCTATGATACAAATAAAGAAAAAATTATACCTGGGTATGATTTAATTGATGATTATAGAATTTTAAACAATCCTTTTATAGAAGATGTTGAAGTTGTAGTTGATGGAGAAGAATATCATTTTTCTTACTAAAAATATATTAAAGTAAATTGCTTAAGAAAGAAGTATGTAAGGAAAGTTTAAGTTATGTTAAGTAGATAATTTTTGATTTGTTTAACTTTTTTTGTCTTTCACTTGAGGCTTTCTTTCATTTGATTTTGGTGTTCCGCTTGAAAGTAGACCTTTTTTAATTCCAGCTAAGATACTTTCAGAAGCTTGACTTAGGTAGAATTCAATAGCTTTGATGGAATCATCGTTACCAGGAATTATTATATCAACGCCCTCAGGGTTAGAGTTTGTGTCAACAACAGCAATAACTTTAATTCCCAGTTTGTTTGCCTCTTTAATCGCCATTTTTTCAAGTTCGGTGTCAATTACAAAAAGTATGTCTGGCCTTGTTGGTAAGTCTTTAATACCTCCAATTGATTTTTCTAGTTTTTCAATTTTTTTGGTAATAATCATTAACTCTTTTTTTGTGTAATCCGCAGAGTTTTTTTGAACCATTTTCTCATATTTTTGAAGCGTTTTTACCAAAGTGTTAACAACTTTCCAGTTTGTTAGCATTCCTCCAAGCCATTTGTGGTTGATGTAGTATTGCCCACATTCGATAGCATATTTTTTAACATGTTTAGAAATTTGAGCCTTAGTTCCCACAAATAAAACCCTTTTGTGAGCAAGTCCAGCTTTATAAAGTTCGGCTTTTGCGGTTGATATTGCCTCGAATGTTTTTGCAAGATTTATAATGTGAACGTTATTTTTCACAGAATGTATGTATGGAGCCATTTTTGGATTCCATAAATTTTTTACATGCCCGTAGTGGATGTTTCTTTGAAATAAATCCTCGATTGTAAAGTTTGCTAAATAACCTGCATTTTGTGCTGTTACGCTTGTTGTTTTTGCTTCTGTATTCATAATTTACTATAGCCTTGTGTTTTTAAAAATTTGTCTTTATCTTAACATTATTCACATAAAAAAATATTTTTCAAGTTTTTTTTTCAAGTTTTTCAAAATATTTTTTATTTTTATCATCTCTTGCATCTTGAAGCTTTCTGCGAAGTAGGTTTTCCTTCAACTTTTTAGCCAAAAGTTTAGCTTTTTGGTCTTTTTTATTTATTTTAGAATTATTTTGCTGTTTCTCCATCTCTTAATTTTGCATTGATTTCTTTTTCAAGTGAGGTAGTAATTGAACCGATTACTTCATTATCAATTTGGTCTTTAGTTAAGGTATTCTCGCCTTGTTTAATCTTAAATTGTAAGGAGATTGACTTCAAACCTTCACCAATTCTGTCTTCGTCCTCAAAAATGTCCTTAACTGATATCTCTCTAATTAAAGCAATGCGAAGACGTTTTATTATAGATAAAATAACTTCAAATGAAGTATTTTTACTTACAATAATTGCAATTTCACGATTGACATCTGGTAATAAATCCTCTTTAAAAAGTCCTTTTTTCTTTTTTGGTTCGGGGAGTTTTTCGGTATATATTTCAAAAGCAAAAACCTTTGTTTTAATTGCAAATTTATCAAGTGTTAAGGGATGAATTTGAGCAAGCAGTCCAATAACGTTCTTTCCAAGCAAAACCTCAAATCCTTGAGTTGTGTGAAGATGTGAATTTTGAGACTTTTTAAAACTTAAAGAAGACTCCAAAAGCCCCCACACATCAAGCAAAACTTCGCACATTTTTTGTTTTGCATGCCAAATATCAAATTGTTTTTCCGAGTTTAAGAATGTTTTTTCCTCATTTATCCCAGCAAACACGCCAGCAAAATGAAGATTTTGCTCCTCAGGTCTCGTCCCAAAAAACACATTTCCAACTTCAAAAATAGAATTGTCAAAATCAGTCTTAGCCTCATTTTTTGCAATATTTTCAAGCAAATTTGGAATAAGGCTATCTCTCATAATAGAAAGGTCTGTTGTTATTGGATTTTCAAGTTCAATCTTAACTTTTGAATTAGAAAACAAGCCAAAATAGTCATGCTTGAAAAAAGAATATGTTATTACTTCATTCGCACTTCTTTGCATTATTTTTTTAACCTCAAAACCTAAATCATAATTTTTAACAGACTGTAAGTTAGGAATTGGCGTAGGGTTTATAGCTTCATAACCTATTATTCTTGCTATTTCTTCGCATAAATCCTCCTTAATTGATACATCGCTTCTAAAAGGCGGTATAGTGCAAAGCAATTCTTCCCCATTTTGCTCTATTTTAAAACCTAAGTTCGCTAAAGTTTTTTGCATTAAATCTAAAGAAGTTTTAACGCCTATCTTAGCTTCATAATCATGTTTTGTAATGCTTACCTTTGCCATTTTAAACTTACCATCAAATGCAAAGCTTTGTGCCGATTTAACACCAAGTTTAGATAAAATAAATTTCAAAACATCTCTTTGAATTGAAAAATCTACTCCTCTTTCAAACCTGTATGAAGATTCTGATTTTATGCCAGTTTTTCTTGAAGATTTTATAACCTCATTACTGCTAATATGCAACACTTCAATCACAATTTTATTTGTCTCTAAAGTGCATTTACTTCTTGCATCTCCCATGACCCCAATTAAGGAGAGTATCTTCTCTTCATCTCTCACAACTGCAAGCCCAGCGGGAAGCTTAATCTCATCACCTTTTATGGGAATGAATAAATCGCCTTCAATTGACCGAGAAATTGACATTTTACCTTTTATTTTTTCTGCATCGTATATGTGATTAGGGGCTCCCGTTAAAAACATTGTGAAGTTTGAAACATCAACCGTTGTAATTTCAGACTTTCCCCAAATTAAATCGTATAAATTTCTCTCCTCTGCAAAATTAGATGGATATTCTAAACCTGTAATAGCAAAATTCACTTGACCTAAAACCGCAGAGATATCATCTTCAATTTTAATATTTAAACCTTCTATTAAGTTAACGCTTGAGTTATCAATTTCCTTAAAATGACCCAGACCTTTTGCCTGCAAATCCCTTAAAATTCCTTTAATACTTGCCCCATCTCCCCTGTTTGGAGTGATTGAAATGTGAAATATATAATCATTCCTTCCTAAATATTTTGCAAATTCAACACCTACATCAGTTTCCGCAGGAAGCTCTAAAATTCCATCACTTTCATCTTTTAACCCAAGTTCCTCACTAGAGCAAAGCATGCCTTCACTTTCTACTCCACGAATAACTCCTTTTTTAATTTCAAGCCCATTAGAAGGCACGATAGCACCAATATTTGCAAGCACAACATTAATTCCGCTCCTTGCATTTGAGGCACCGCAAATAATGTTTAAAATTTTAGAACCGTTATCAACCTTGCAAATGCTAAGTTTTGCACTTTCTGGATGTTTGCTTGCTTCTAAAATTCTAGCCGTTAAAAAATTTTTATATTTAGCAGATAAATCCTCAATTTCTTCCACTTCAAACCCAAGATTTGTGATTATCTGGGCAAGCTCATCTACGCTGTACTCTTTATTAAAATTGAAATATTTTTTTAAAATACTAAGTGAAAATTTCATAACTTTTTTATTTTTTTTGTAATAACGCTAGCTAAAAATACAACTAAATGCACACAGTAAAGCACAAAAAATGTGAAGTAGACAGGTATTGCAACCAAAATTGCCAAAATTTTTTGCATAATTTTTTATTTAGAGCCTAAAGGAACGGCGGTTTTTTGCTGTTTAACTTCCTCTACTATCACAACCTTGTTTTTGTTTGATATTTTAACGCTTAAACTTGCTAAAAATAGCGTATTTAAAAGGAAGAATACACCTAAATACTTAGTAACCTTACCAAGAAAAGTTACAACCTCAACACCAGACATAAAAGGATTTCCGCTTGAATTTGTTGTGAATAATCCGTCCCCTGTCCCCTTTTGCAATAAAATAAATAACACGAGAAGCACACAAACAAAAATATGAATTGTGCTTAAAGTACTGTATAAAAGTTCCATAAATCTATCAAAATAAAGTAAGCTATTATTTAGATGATTTTATTTTTTTGTCAACAAATTTTTTAAATTTTTTACACGATTATATACAATTTGACTTGATATTTTCTTAAATATCAATTATAATATAGTATAAGTAATAAAAACTATATGAATTTAATTGAAGTATTCCAAAAGTTTCCCACTCAAGAGGCTTGCATTAAATATCTAGAAAGTAAAAGGTGGAAGGACGGCGTTAAATGTGTTTATTGTAAAAGTTCTAAAGTATCTAAGCACTTAAAAAGACATCAATGTCAATCTTGTTATAAGTCTTTCTCTGTTATGGTGGGAACTATTTTTGAGGATACTAATTTACCACTTCAAAAATGGTTTCTTGCAATTACTTTGTTTTCTAATGCTAAAAAAAGCTTATCTGCTTTGCAATTATCAAGAGATATTGACACAACATACAAAACGGCGTGGAGTATTTCTCACAAAATCCGTAAAGCAATGAAAGAAGAAAATACCGATTTACTTTGCGGTTTAGTTCAAATAGATGATACTTACATTAAAACAAAAAAAGATGACGATGACAAAGGAAGCGGAGGAAGTAAAAAGAAATTAAACAATACACCTGTATTTGCAATGTCAAACAATGGTAAAATAACCGCAAGTAAAGTTGAGAATATCAAAGCAAGCACTATTTTAGAAATTGTAATGAATAAGGTTAAATTAGGTTCAACAATTCATAGTGATAGTTCTTTAAATTATGCAGGTTTAAGGCTTGGTTATAATCATCAAAAGGTTAAACACGCAGTAGAATTTGTAAGTGATAAAGGAATACATACAAACGGAGTAGAGACTTTCTGGTCTCTCCTTAAAAGAGGAATAAGGGGGAACTTCCACCACATAAGCAAAAAGTATTTACAAGATTACATTAATGAATTTCAATTTAGATTTAATCGCAGGGGTTTTGAAGGAAAGGTAATATTTGAGGAAATTATAGATAATATGCTAGGGGTTAAATAACCGCCTAGCATATTTCTTACTCATAAATAGGAATTGGAAATCCTCTTAAGCCATAATCACGAGCATACTCTTTTAATCCTGTTTTAGGGTTAATGCGAGAAGCTCTGCAAATCCACCTAATAGGGTTCTTTACTGGTTTTGTTGTATCCATTTTCATAAAAAATTAATGGTTTATTTTCGCCCCATTTTTGATTTACTACTTTTTTTGATTGACTTTTGAGATTTTATGCGTTATAAATAAAAAGTCCGACAAGACAATTTATTTAAAGCACTCTCAAAGGGCTTTCTTAAATTTTGTAGGTAGTCAAGAGACAAATCAGACTACCTATTCTACTATTTCTAGTAAGAATTCTGCTAAACTAATGTTTCATTTTTATTTTCATAAAATTTTCTCATTTCTTCTAATATTGCTATAATCTCAAGATGTATTTGCTTACTTACATCTGCACTACCAATTAAAATACTGCTGATTAATGCATATAATTTAGCAATACAATCTTGCTTTAGTTTTATTATTCTTGTTTTAACGCCTATTTTATCCCCCGCAGTATCATATATTTTATTTAACGCTTCATTTAATGCGTTAATTTCATTATGATTAAGATTGAATGTAGATGTTAGCCTGTCAATAAACCAAAGAGGAATGCACCCCTTATTTTCAATTTGGCTTAAATAACTTGGCGTAATACCTAAAATCATTGCCATACCAACGGCAGTAAGTTGACGCACACTCCTAATGTTTTTCATAACTTCTTTAAGTGTCATACATTTAAAAAATATATTTCATAGATAAAATAAACAAAAGTTATCAAAAGTCAAGCATTTTTTAAATTTTTCACGATTCGAAATTTAAGGAATTTAATTTAATGTTTAAAGTCAAATTATATATAATCGTTAAAAAATCTTAATTTTATCTTGATATGGGAAAAAAAATATATTATATTAATAAAATTATTTATCTTTATTTAAAATGATACACAATTATAGATCCAAAAAAAAGTTATGGGTTTTTACAACAGTTAAAGTAGATAGTTGCGAAATTGAAGTGAGAGAAGAGATTTTTAATTTAAATTTAGAGATTAATCAGTTAAGATTGATGATTGAAGACGCTGAAGAATATAAAAAAAGAATTAGGCTTGTAAGAAAGCTTGCTAATAAGATTGAAGAATTGAAGAAATTAAGGGAGAAAATTAAAAATAATACTTAAGCCCAACTTCAAAGGATGCGGTCTCATTTTTAAATCCATTAATTTTAACTTTTACCTTCTTACCTTCGTTTCCTAGGTCGTTATCATCGTATTCTCTTTCGATGTCTTTGGTTAATGGAATGTAAAATTTATAGTCCGCATAAACAGTTATAGGGCTTTTGCTTGAAGTTTTCCATTCAAACCCTAAACCTGCAATAAACCTCCCCATATAGACTTTATCTTTAGTATTTCCATCATCAATGTTTAAAATTGTTAAAGTTCCGCCTGAAATTAAGTTTAAACTAAAAAACTCAAAGTCATACCCTACTCTTGAAATAAGCCCTGCATTTAATGGCATACTGTAAGTAATTTCTCGAGCTACTTCATCAATATTTGTTACAACTACAGAATCTTGAGTTCCTACAAAACTAACACCCGTATCTATAGTTGCAATTCCTGCAAAATTCTGCCCTGGAACAAAGGTTAAGTCTCTTACCTTGCTAAATGAATAATTTGCAAAAATTTCTGGTGTGTAGTAAAAATTACCGAAGTTGAATTTGTATCCTAAATTTATAACAGGTGCAAAATTTTTGAATGAGTTGGAATTGCTAAAGGATGTAGCTCGCTTAATTGATATATCAACATATTGATTAACTTTAACTTTATTATCCTGAGGTTTCGCATTATTACAGTTACTTAATATTGGCGTTTCTGGCTTGCCTGGTATTGTAACACCAAGTATTGTTATTGGTGGAATGGCTGGATTAATACCAACTTGAATTCCATTAACAGAAGTTTGATTGTTTGTTAAAAATGCATCTAGGTTTTGTAGTATAAACCAAGCAGGACATTCTTGAGAGTTAAGTGGCGGTGGATTTATAATCTGCCCCACATCTTGAGTTCCTATATATTTATTAACCTCTAATTTATCGTAATAATAGTTATCTCTCAAGTTTGCAACCCCTAAACCCACAAAAAACCCATTGTGCTTTTTTGGAGAATATGCAAGTGGAGCATACCTTTCCTCTAATGTTTTATTACCTAACTTCTCTCCATCAGAAGGCATAACGGAGGCTTTTAAGCTCACTTCTTCATTTGTTTTTAAAGATAGGTTGTTATTAATCGCCTCATCATTTGCAAAAGATAGATTGAATGCTGACATTAAAACCATTACAGATATTGGTATAAAGTTTTTCATTTTTTTAAAGATTGTAAAAAGTTAATACATTTGTTAATTGCGTTAAAATCAACATAATGCTCTATATTTGGAATTTTATGAAATTCTGCCTCAATTTCATTTTTAATAGCATAATTGTAAGCAATTTTGCCAAGTGAAATTGGGACAATATTGTCATTTTCTCCATGTATAAAGCAAATTTTTGGGCGAGAGATTATCTCTTTTTCAAGCATATCAGGGGCTATCATGGTTCCAGAAAAGGCTACAATTCCTTTACATCCTCCATCTTTTCTTCTAAGTGCTGTTTGTAGAGCCATCATCGTTCCTTGTGAAAAACCTATTAGATGCAAGTTTTGATTTGTAAGACCAAATTCCTCAAGCTTTTTATCTAAAAAGTAATTAAGAATAGGTTCTGCGATTTTTGCTCCTGCGGTTAAACTTTGCTGGCTTCTGTCAAGTAAAGAAAACCATTGCCATTCATCAGGAAAGGTTGAACCTACAAACTCGTATTGAAATGGAGCATTTGGAGCTATAAAGTAAGGTCTTTCAAATACGCCTTCTAAATGCTGACTTAAAGTTATTAAGTCTTGCCCACGAGAGCCGTATCCATGCAAAAAAACAATCAAATCAGTAGGACTTTCAGCCTCAAATTTATAAGAATAAGGTCCTGTTAGAGTTTTAACATCCAACATATCATTTCAAAAAATTATATTTCAATTAAAATCAAATAAATTAAAAAGCAAGTTTTATTAATAACGACATCTTAGAAATTTTAAATATACAAAAACTTTATAATTGTATTTTTTCGTTTAATTACATTCAAAAATCAACGTTAATTATTACCAAAATTAAATGCATTATATCTTTAAACCTAGAACTTATATCAAAAAATAAATATCCCTTCTTTAGTTTTTTTGCTAGGTTGTATTTTTCAACCTTAACTTTTTGGTGTATGGTGATTTGTTGGCTTACTTCTGCGGTTTTAAAAAATTTGTATAAAGTCTTCATAATATGTGTCATCATTTTTTTAGGTATCCTTAAATTTTTAAGGAAAATTTTTAGAGAGTATTATATAAATGTGAGGTATGGAAGCAAAAAGTGAAGAATTTTGAAAGAAATATTTTAAGATAGTGATTTTAGGTGGTTGTTTATAAAGTATTTGAGGTGTTT
>JBILVD010000108.1:0-2642 GCA_044370655.1 Candidatus Deianiraeaceae bacterium
ATCTTCCCTTTGTTATTATAGTTTAAATCCTACAAAACCAAAGGTTGATTTAAATAGAATTGTGGCTTAAACGAAGTTGTGGTTAATTGTGTATCTTAAGTAAAGATTTGTAATATAATACAAATCTTAAGGGAGATGACAGGAGGAAGATTGGTAGTATATATCACATATCTCACTCTAAAGTAAAGATTTGATTTGTATCTCTCATATCTCTTTTGTGAAAACATTAATTGTGTATATTGTATTTTAAGGATTTGTAATATATAACTTAAGCCTATATACCACTCAAAGCCACATCATACCTCTTAAAAGGAGAAGGAAAAGCTGTTAAAATGTGTAGCATAAAGGGATAACATATATATATTTTTAAGCCCTTAATACTCCACATTTGCAAGCAAAAAAGTGAATTTATTTAAAAAAATTATTAAACAATCATCATTTCAAATTCTTTAGATTTTTTGGAAACTGGCACTCTTTTTTGAATTTCATAGATAGTTTTAGCAATTTGTTTGGAAACATCATTTATAGAATTTGGTTCAAAAGTAAGCCTTTTAAGTTGTTTTTGTATTTTTGTAGCTTCTTCTTGGTTAGCTTTTGATATTAAGTTTTCTAAATCTTTCATCTTTATTTCTGGATTTATTTGTGCATTATTAGAATTTCTTTGATAAATAGGAGAGCTTTCTTCTTGAGAAAGATTTTCAAGAGGGCTAAAGTGATTTGTTGAGTTTGATTTTGTATAAATACCCCCACTGCTTTTTTTATTTGACTTGGCGTTATTAATATTATTATTTTCTTGATTAATAATTCGCTTTAGTTGATTTATAAGATTCTCTTTTATAGTTTGCGAGTCTTTTATTTCATCAATAATATTTTGCCTTAAATCTCTAAGATTTTGCTTTTTTTTGCTAGCATATGAAAATGCAAGGGCTGCCCCCACTGCTCCCGCTCCCGCTCCCGCTCCTGCTAAGAATTCAAGGAAATTGAGATTGTTTTTTTCAAGATTTAGAGTAGTTTTATTAGTATTATGATTAAAAGTTTTAACAAGATGAGTTAGTTTTGCCTGATGTGATTTTGGCAGTTCTATATTTTGCAACATTGAATTAGATGGGTAAGCCTTTTTTAGCGATTGAATAAATTTATTAGGGTTTCTAAGATATCTATTGTTTTTTCCGTGTATTACGCCAGATTTAATCTTAACGTATAATAAATCGGAATTGTTTAAAATTTCCTCTTTTGTTTTATTTCCATCTTTAAACGAGTAAGTCAAGTTATCGGAAGTGTCAACGGGATTGTTTGAAGGGTATTTAATGCTTACAGGAGTTTGAACTACTTCTTTACCAGACATGTCGTATCTTAAAAGAGCAAAAAGTCGTTTCTCTCCATCTTCATCTTCAACATAAATAGCTAACCTTAAAGCATTATAATCTTCTGAATAATTAAATTTAATATTGCTTAAATTACCGCCAGTAAGAATTGTTAGAATTGACAAATATAAAGAATTATACATAAGTTCGTTAATCATTAATTTCGTTCTTACTTTGTTTAAATTGCTTAGGGATTGTTTTTCTCTATCTCTCTGTTGAGTTAATGCTTTTCTAAGTTTTTCAGCTTTTTCAAAAACTTCTCCGTAATTTCCTAGAATGTTCCCATCAGCATCTGTCAACTTAATATCTTTAAAAAATTGATTCGTTTTTAAAGTTGTAGGTTTTTTATCTGTCTCCTTTATTTCTTCTTTAGGGCTTTTATTGTAAGGTTTAGCACTATCTTTTTGCAAAACATATGTGCGATGAAAAGGATTATCAATATAGGCAATGTTCTGTTTTGTTGTTGCAGGTTTTAAGTTTGAAATTATATATTCTCGAGTTGTTGTCTTTGGGTCTGTTGCTCTTTCCCAATATATATCACCGTCGTCTATGAATTTAAATATTGTTTTTAAAGTTGTAGGTTGTTTAGTTTTTAAAGTTGTAGGTTGTTTAGTTTTTAGGTTTGTTTCTTCAGGAATATATCCTTGCCAATATACATCACCATCTCCAATTTTAAAGCCAATAGGTGAGGAAATTTTTGCTTTTTGTACATAATAATCCCAATTTGTCCAATACATTTCCCCAATATCCTCATCGCGTTTATTTCTCACTTTAAGATGTTTAATATTTTCTTTATATAAGGCTTTGTAAAGTTTTGTTAATTCTTGCCCATCTTTTTCAAATCTTTCTTGATTTATTTCTTTTTGTGCTTCATCGTATTCTTTTAACTCCTTTTCTATTGCATTGATAGATTTATTAATACCTAATTGTAAAGGTAACTCAGTGTTTTCACTGTTAAAGATAGAAACAATTTTAAACGCATTATCACGGTTAATTTTTTTATCTGATAATGTATTACAAAAATCATCAATAACGTCAGAAAAGTCTTGAATTCTGTACCTGTAGGCAAGAGCAATAGATTTGTAATCTTCTTCTTGACTGGTAGGTTGAAAAGTAAAATTGCTATTTAGGTTGTTTAAGCCATTAGTAATTACAGATGAATTGATACTGTTATTAACGTTTAGCCCATTATTAAATACTCCAACTTTATTCATAAAAATATATTATTGCCTATTATTCTAAATAATGTAAAATGAAAATTGAATATTAAAAATATTT
>JBILVD010000006.1:0-23308 GCA_044370655.1 Candidatus Deianiraeaceae bacterium
ATGTGTCATCATTTTTTTAGGTATCCTTAAATTTTTAAGGAAAATTTTTATAGTTTAGTATATAAATGTGAGGTATGGAAGCAAAAAGTGAAGAATTTTGAAAGAAATATTTTATAGATAGTGATTTTAGGTGGTTGTTTATAAAGTATTTGAGGTGTTTATTTTTAAAGAGAGAGATTATCTTATAAATCTATAAAGTTTTATAATACTCTTCGTCAATTTTTGTTAAGTGGGGGAAGAAAAATCCTTTAATAATTTAAGCCTTAATCTTAAATGGAGTTTGGTGCGTGAAGAGGAAAAAAATTTTGCATTATTCTTTTATTAAATGGAGGGAGTGATGGATTTTAAGTTTATCTTTTGCTGTAAAAATAAGCTTGATATATTGCTTTGTGGACTCCTTTCTTGTCAACTAATGATTATTTATATAAAAAAACTTGCAAAAATATATTTTATTATTTAAGGTTTAACTAAATATTTTTATTTATTTATGAAAAAGTTTATATTTGCGTTTTGTTTTTTGTTAGCATCTTTATTTGCAAGCTCACAGGCTGATTCTTATGATGAGATTTCTTTTAATGGGCAAAATGTTAAGGGTAAGTATGAAGGTGAAAGAAAAAAGGGAAGACCAGAAGGTAAGGGCATTTTTTATAAAGATGGAAGCAAGCTTTATGAAGGTGACTTCAAGAATGGTAAAATTGACGGAAATGGGGTTTTGTATAATCCAAACGATAAAAAGGTTTATGAGGGAGGTTATAAAAACGGATACTTTCATGGAAAAGGCATTGCTTATTATGATAATGGTGGCAAGTTTTATGAAGGTAATTGGAAAAATGGCGAATTTGAAGGAAAGGGGGTTGTTTTTGATGAAAAAGGAAATGTAATGCACGAAGGAAAATGGAAAAAGGGAACAATGAAAACAAAGTAGTTATCATCTTTTTATAAGCAATGGAAAGCCTTCTATTTAAAAATATACTCTTTCAATTTGAAGAGCTTTCCTCAACAAACACAATTGCAAAAGAAATGTTACAAAGGGGAGAAGGTGGTTTATGCTTTGCAGTTTTAACAAAAAAACAAACAGCGGGCAGGGGAAGGCTTGAAAGAAGTTGGGAGTCGGATATTAACGGAAATATATACCTGACTTTATGCTTGCATTCTAGCTTGGTAAAGGGGCTTGAGGAGATAATACCTCTTTATACAGCCTTTAGCCTTATTACAGCAATTGGTGAAAAGGCAAGATACAAGTGGGCAAATGATGTTTTGATTGAAGGCAAAAAAGTTGCAGGAATTTTGGTGGAAAGGTTAGATGAATTTTTCATTATAGGAATTGGAGTAAATGTTGAAAAAGCTCCTTTAAACACTTTATTTCCCGCTACTTCTCTTAAAGAAAATGGGCTTTTTTTAACTCCTGAACAAATTTTTAATAGTTTTAGAAATAATATAAATCTAAATGTAGATTTTATTTTGAATAGTTTGAAAAAAAAGTTTTTTACTATAGATGAGGTGAGCATCAATCAAGGAGAATTTAAGGGAGTTATGAATGATATAATAAAAAATGGAAGTTTGATTTTAAGGCAGAAAAATGGTACTTTTAAGGAGATTAACTTTGGGGATGTTGGAGTTTAGAGTTTTTTTAATTATTAAGATTATTAAATCTCTCTCTTTGCAAAAGTAAAAACTTTAATTTGCTCTGGTTCTAGCTTTTTTAGCTCATTGATGGCACTTTTTATAGTGGCTCCTGTAGTTATTATGTCATCAATTAAAATGAGTGTTTTGCCTTGCAAGTTTGAGTTTCTCTGTAAGCTAAAAAAACTTTTTGCGTTGATGGTTCTTTCTTTTTTGGTTAGACCAACTTGCGAAAGTGCATTTCTTTTTTTTAAAATTGTTTCAATTTTCAAACCAAGTTTCTTTTTAATAAAAAAAGATATTAGATGCGGGATATTATAACCTCTTCTCACTCTTTTTAAGAAGCTTATGGGAATTGGTATTAAAATGCCATTATTAAATTCTTTTAAATAAGAAGATATTATAAATCTAGCCATAACGTTTGTGATTTCTGCTTTTTCGTTATACTTAACCTCGTGTAGAATTTTTGCTATATTTTCATCGTATATAAAACAGGAAAACACTTCTGTGCCATCAATAAATGAGGGGCTTGATGGTGTTAATTTGTCTATACATTCAAAGCAAAGGTCTTCCCCTTCTTTTTTGCAAATAACACAAACTTTTGGTAAAAAAAAGTGGAGGATTTTAATCTTCCATCTCTTGAATAATTTTAATTGCATATTCTAGCTTTTGCTTAATATATTCGATATCTTCTTTTTTAATCTTTTCAGGGTTAACAAAAATTTTTAGAATTTCTTCAAATTCATTTATTGCTTTTTTAACATTTTCTGTTAATTCATATTTCATATGGAATTAATATTTATATTTTGTGAATTTATCTAAAAAATTAATTTGTCAAGAAGTTAGTAATCTTATTTTAGAGGCTTCTCAAGTAGCATCAATTAAAGCTAGCATACTTGTTGGCTCTGGGCGTAAAAATGATGCAGACGAACTTGCGGTGAAGGGAATGAGGGAGGTTTTGCAAAATTCTCGTTTTGGAATGGAAGTTGTGATAGGAGAGGGGGAGATGGATGAGGCTCCTATGCTTTTTATTGGAGAGAAATTCGGAGAAGGTGAAATTTTGTTTGATATAGCAGTTGACCCATTGGAAGGAACAAATTTATGTGCTAAAAATATGCCAAATTCAATCACAACAATTGCAGTGAGTGATAAAGGCGGGCTTTTGAAGGCTCCAGATTGTTATATGCAAAAAATAGCTTCAGGTAAGGTGAAAGAGGGAGGAGTGTTGCATATTGACGTAAGTTTGAAGGAAAATTTGCAAAATTTAGCAAAATATCAAAAAAAAGATGTAAAAGAATTAATGGTTGTGATGCTAGATAGGGAAAGACATAAGCCTTTAATGGAAGAAGCGAGGAGTTTAGGTGCTAAGGTGAGCTTAATTTCTGATGGGGATATTTATGGAATAATTGCAACAACAAACTTTGGAAATGGAGCAGATTTATACATTGGCTTAGGTGGAGCCCCAGAGGGAGTGCTTTCCGCAGTTGTTATTAAAGCCTGTAATGGATTTATGATGGGTCGGTTAATGCCAGAGACGCAAGAGCAAAAACAAAGAATATTAAAATATGGGCTAAAACCAGATGAGGTTCTATCTCTACCTTCGCTTGTGAAGGGAGATGCAGTTTTTTGTGCATCGGGAGTTACAAACGGTGAGATGTTAAAAGGAGCAAAAATATGCAAAAAAAGAAGCATGTGGATGACGGAAAGTATTGTATTCTCAACCATCTCCAACAAGGGAAACTTTAAAAAAATTATACAATATTTCGAGTGAATGCTTTATTAGATTTCTTGTTTCTTAGAGTTTATACATTTTAGTTAGAGAAAATATTATTTTAACTGAAGAGATTGGAATGGATTGAGGCAAAAAACTTAAATTTTGCTGTATTTAAGTAGAGTTAATTTTTGGTATAATTAATATCGTGAAGTTTGAATTCTGATTTCTAAATAAAAATCTTTACTTTAAAGGTAGTAGTAAAGATTGTAGTAAAGCGACACCTTTTTCATGATTATCAACATTTTTAAGGCGAAGGGTTATGTTCACTCCAAAAGGCTTGGTCATTTTTAACATATCAACTTCATGGAAAGATGTGCAATCTTTAATTCCAATGTTATAGTTAAATTGTGCATCAAAAGCGTTTTTATCTAATCCTTTGAAGTCTCTAATACGAGGTAGTGTAATGTAGACAAGACGGTTTAGAAAGTCGAACATTTTTCTTTTACGAAGAGTTACCTTTAAGCCAACTTCCATTCCCGCCCTCACCTTAAATGATGCAACCGATTTTTTTGCCTTTGTAATAACGGGTTGTTGCCCAGAAATTAAAGCGACGTTTTCGGTTGCTAATTTGAAGTAGTTTTTATCACTAGTAAGCCCACCAAGAGTTGTCGTAATGACGATTTTATCAAGTTTTGGGGTTCTCATTGGTTTTAAAGAGTATTTCTCTTGCAAAAACTTCACTGTATAAGTTTTATACCGCTCCAACAAGTCAACTGGTTCGGTTATGTTTACAATGTTTGTCATATTTATTTAGATTCCATTAATTGTATATTTGAAATATGCACAGGGTGATGAACAGTTCTGTAGTTGTTACCATTCTCCTGCGTTATTTTCATAGTTCTGTTAAAAAGCCTGTATCCGTCAAGATAAACCTTTTCTTTTATAACTTTTTTAACTGTATAAGAGCCTCTTTTTTCTTTTGGCCCAACGAGTAATTTTACTTGAACTCCTGCTTTAATTTGTGTCATAAACTTTTAATTATCTTGCTTCCTCGGAAAGTGAAAGAATTTGAAGAAATGCCTTCTCTCTCAACTCATTTCTTGGCACTGGTCCAAAAACTCTTGAACCTATTAATTCTCCCTTTGTGTTAATTAATACAACTGCATTTGTATCAAATTTAAGGATTGAACCATCTTTCCTTCTAATCGGAGCTTTTGTTCTAACAATTACTGCTTTGTATTTTTGTGCCTTTTGCACTTTACCGTTAGGTATAGCAGATTTAACAACGACGGTTATTATATCCCCAACTTCAGCCCATCTAACAGTACTGTGACCTAAAAAACCTATACATTCAACCGTTTTAGCACCAGAGTTGTCTGCTACTAATAATTTCGTTCCTGATATTATCATATACTTACTTAATAGTCCACTTTTTTCTTTTTGAGATTGGTTTAGACGAAAAAACCTCAACCATTTCACCTTCCTTAGGAGTGCTTACCCCTTCAGGAACATGAACTAAAAACTTTTTTACCCTCTTTAGCACTTTACCATAAAGTGGGTGTTGCATTTTGCTCTCAACATCAACTGCAATAGTTCTAGTATCTATAATCGCTTTAACTTTACCTTCCATAAATTTTTAATTAATTTCTACAAATCTTCTTGCAACTAGTTTAACTGCAATCGGTAATTTTGAAGCTACTTTTGCAAATATAATCTTTGCTTCTTCGTAAGAAACGCCATCAAGCTCAAACAACATTGTTCCAGCCGAAACATCTGCCATCCAATACTCCACACCACCTTTACCATTACCCATTCTTACGTCTGCTGGTTTTTCAGTTACAGGATTATGAGGGAAAACTCTAACCCAATACTTACCTTTTGCTTTTGTATTTTTGGAAATAATTTGCTTGCAGGTTTCTATGTGTTTTTCTGTAATTCTATAAGCATTCAACGCCTTAATCCCATAAAGACCAAACGCTACCTCAAACCCAGAGGTTGCTTTGCCAGAAGGTTTAATTTTTCTGCGTTTGCGGAATTTTAAATTGCTCGGTATAGCCATATAATTTCTAATTAATTCTTGTGAGTGTTAATCCAAACTTTAATGCCAATCACACCATACACAGTGTTTGCCTCAACTAAAGCATAATCAACATTCGCCCTTAACTCTTGAAGAGGAACAGTTCCTTCGCCATATTTTTCTGTTCTAGCTATCTCAGCTCCAGAAAGCCTCCCAGAAACCTTGATTTTTACCCCAGATGCTCCAGCTTTCATGACGTCGGCAATAGCTTTTTTAATAACTCTCACATATGATGCCCTTTTTTCAATTTGAGTTGCAATAAAAATTCCAACAAGTTGTGCGGAAAGTGAAGGATTTTTCACATCCATGACATTTATTGAAACTTTGTATCCAATAATTTGAGAAAGTTTGTTAATTAAGTTCTCAATACCATCCTCAGCTTTCTTGATAAAAATACCAGGTTTTGCAGTAAAAACTGTGATAATGACTTTTCCTACAACTCTATCAATTTTAATAGATTTAATGTTGTATGCCTTTACTAACGGTTTAAAAAATTTATGAATTTTTAAGTCGTCAATAACTGTCTCGGCGTATTCTAATTTTGATTTAAACCAACAAGAAGACCAATTTTTTGTAATTGGCAATCTAAAGGAAATCGGATTAACTTTCTGACCCATAATATTTAAAATTAATTCACCACTTTTAAGTGTATTCTAATGTTAGAATACCTTCTTTTAATAGCACTTGCTCTACCTCTTGCCCTAGCATGAAATCTCCTTAAAGACGGGGCAAAACCAATATCCAATTTCTCCACAATTAATGTGTCTGGATTAATGTTGTTATTATTTTCTGCATTTGCAATAGCGGAAAGTAATAACTTCAAAAGCAGAGAGGCAGCCCTTGTTTTATTAAACTTTAATTGATTAACTGCATCAGATATTTTCATCTGATGAAGCATTCTCGCCACAATAGAAACCTTTCTAGGGCTAATCTTAATCTTGTTAAGCGAAGCTGTTAATGTTGTCATATATTTTTAAACCTTTGCATCTTTTTTCATTCTATTACTTGGGAACTTTCTCGTTGGAGAGAACTCACCAAACCTGTGGAATACATGGTTTTCAGAAACTGTCAGCTTGATGAAAGTTTTGCCATTGTGGATTTCAAATGTATAACCGATGTACTCAGG
This sequence comes from Candidatus Deianiraeaceae bacterium, assembly GCA_044370655.1. Lineage (GTDB taxonomy): Bacteria > Pseudomonadota > Alphaproteobacteria > Rickettsiales > Deianiraeaceae > CAZFPN01. Next base: position 6,541 of record JBILVD010000006.1, read on the forward strand.
AAAAATAACTGAAGCACGAGACCATATTTTAATTGGCTTACCAGTTGGTTTTAATTTTAAAACCTTAGCCAAGATTTTATATGATGTAAAAAATACTTTTCTTTTAAGTTTCATAAAATCTACTAATTACCTTTTTTGTTTCTTCTCCTAATAATCATTTTATCAGAAGCTTTCTTTTTTCTTGTTTTTAAGCCTTTGGTCACTTTCCCCCAAGGTGTTACTGGTATTCTACCTCCATTTGTTCTACCTCCATGTGGGTGATCAACTGGGTTTTTAGCTATACCTCTAACATGAGGACGAATTCCTAAGTGTCTACTTCTACCTGCCTTACCTATATCTTTGTTTATAAATTCAGCATTAGAAATCACTCCTATGCTTCCAAAACAATTTGAGGGAACCATTCTAGTCTCTCCTGAAGGAAGTTGAACAATTGCAGTTTTATCGTTTCTGTCAATTAGTGTTACAAACGTTCCTGCGGATCTTGCAATTTGCCCCCCAAAACCTGCTCTCATTTCAACATTGTGGACGATGGTTCCAATAGGCATAACTTTTAAAGGCATTGCATGACCTAGCTTTAGGTCTCCCGTAAATTGATTTGTTGTAAGAATTTCATCTCCAATTTTCAATCCTTCTGGAGCTAAAATATACTCTTGTGCTTTATTTTCGTAATCTATAAGTGCAATTTTGCAGTTTCTAAATGGGTCATATTCTATTGAGGAAACAACGCCTTTTATGTCTATAATTGCTCTTCTAAAGGAGATTTTTCTATATAACTTTTTATGCCCTCCTGAAGATTTATACCTTGAAGATATATGACCAAAAGAGTCTCTTCCATAAGACCTTTTGATTTTAAAAACAAGCTCCTTATTTCTTTTGGAGGTTTTTTTAACGGTTTCGGTGTTTGCCATAATTTTAATTTATTATTCTGGTAATTTGAAGCCTTCTGGTAATTTGAAGAAAAACTTCTTTAAGATTTTGGTTTTTTCATCTCTTCTTGTTTTTGTCCTGATTTTTATAATCTGTTTACAAGTTGAGGAGTTAACCTTTGCTGCCATAACTCCAAATTTTTGCTTAAAAAGAACTTTTGCTAAGTTTTTTTTAATATGCTTTGGAGCGATGTAAACAACAATTCTATCGCTTTCTTCGGCTTTTAAGGTTCTCTCAGTATTTAATTTTTGAAAAATACCATCAAAAGTAATTTTAAATTGCTTTGCGTCTGTCATACATTAATTAAATAAACCAGAGAATAATTCTTTTATTGCTTGCTTCGTTATTACTACAGCTTCGTGATTAGAAACTTTGTAGACATTGAAGTGAAGCCCTAAATCAAAAGAAAGACCTTTGACATTTCTTCCCGCTTGATAGCTGTCAGTATTTTTTACTCCACCTGTTGAAACGAAAATCACTTTCTCGGAATGTGGAGTGATGATATTTTTGCAAGCAATAAAGTCTTTTGTTTTGTTAAATCCACTAATGCTATCAACAACTTTAATAAGCGAGTTTTCAATTAATTGTGCAAGAAGGATTTTTTTTGCAAGTTGTCTTTCTTTTTTATTTATTTTATAATTTGCAGTGATGGGAACTGGGCCAAAAATATTTGCTCCCCCTCTAAATTGTGGAGAACGAAGGGAACCTTGCCTTGCGTTACCCGTTCCTTTTTGTTTGTAAGGCTTTTTCGTTGTTCCTTTAATCTCCGATATAGTTTTTGTTTTTGCCGTTTTAACAAAAGATACCTTTTTTGACCTATATAAATAATTTGACATAAAGTCAAGGTAGTCGGGATTTTCAGCAATCGCTTCAATTTCAGCAGGAACTTCAATACTTTCAAGAACCGATCCTGTTTTGAAGTCTAGTACATCAAGTTTTGTCATTTTCTTATGAATATATTACTTTAAGACCATTAATGCTTTGTGCCTCTACAAGCCCTGTCTTTTTAACCGCAGATTTTACAAACACAACTTCACCTTTGTTTCCAGGAACTGCTCCTTTAACTCCGATTAATTTTAATTCAGCATCAAATAAGACAACTTCTAAATTTTGAACTGTTGTTTTTTCCGTCCCTAAATGACCTGCCATTTTTTTTCCTTTAAATACTTTACCCGGATCCTGTCTTTGACCTGTCGAACCGTGGGATCTATGAGTGATTGAAACACCGTGTGTAGCTTCAAGCCCCCTAAAATTCCATCTTTTCATGACACCTGCAAAACCTTTACCGATGCTAATTCCTTGAACGTCGACGATTTTACCAACAAGATTATTAAATTCCTCGTCAGCGATTTTATCTCCTTCAAGTGAAAAATCTTCGCAAGAGGAGTTTAGCCTAACTTCAAAAATCTCCTCTCTAGCAGTTAAGGATTTTACTTCAAACTGTTTTGCCATTGGCTTAGAAACAGTCTTTGCCTTAACTATATTACCAGCGGAAAAGCAAACGGCGTTATAACCATCATTTTTCTTGGTTTTTATTCTAAAAAGCTCGTGTGGCTTTATTTCTAAAAGAGTTACCGGAACAACCGATCCGTTTTGGATAACTTGCGTCATCCCTCTCTTCCATGTTGCAATATGAAACATAAACTTCTATTAATTACCTGCTAATACCTCAACCCTTACATCAATACCACTAGGAAGCTCAAGCTTGGAAAGGCTATCCACAACATCGCTAGATGCCTTTCTTATTATAATAACTCTTTTATGAGTTCTTACTTCAAACTGTTCCATACCCTTTCTATCAACATGAGGACCTCTAATAACTGTTACTTTTTTAATGTCTCTAGGTAGAAAGATGGGACCCGAAAATTGAGCACCAACTTTTTTTATGGAATTAACCATATACTGGACACATTTGTCAAGAATTTCACTGTCGAAAGATGAAAACTTAACCACTATATCTTGGCTTTGAACTGCCATAATCTTAATAATATATTACTTTTCAAAATGCTTTTAGGGATAATAGATACAAAAGATTTTTTTATTTTTCAAGTGTTTTTTTTAAACTTTGTTTATAATCTTCAAAATCTGCTGCAATCTGCCCTGAAAGTAGGTAAAGCCCAAGTATGTTTGGCACTGTCATTAGGAGAACAAAAACATCTGTAAAGGCTAAAATATCATTTGCACTTGCAATTCCAAACATAAAAATCATTACCCCATAAGAAATTTGAATAATCTTTCTACCTATTCTAGGAAGTAGGTAGGAGGCAAATTTTTCATAATAGTAGGCGTCTGTCATTACAGTTGTAAATGCAAACATAATTGCACATAATGTAGCTATATATCCAAACCAAGGGGTAACGGATGCAAACGCCTGTTTTGTAATTAAAATTCCACTTAAACCGTCAACTAGGTGAGCTCCAGATGACACAATACAAAGACCATTAATAAACATAATGGAAGAGACCATTACAGGGTCCAGTAATGTTACAATACCTTGTTCTTGTGGTTTAATCATACTAGAGTTAGAGCCTGCAATAGGTGCCGTTCCTTGCCCTGCTTCGCAAGCATAAAGCCCTCTTCTTGCACCAATAACAACAACAACTATAAATCCTGCTAATCCGCTTGAAAAATCAAATGCTTTACTAAAAATTTCCGCAATAGCAGGAATAACTCCTTTTGCATTAACAATTAAAACACATATTGCCCCAAGTAAATAAAGCACAAACATTGAAGGAACGATTGCAGAAGCAAAATTAGCTACTCTCTTTATTCCTCCTACCAAAACATAAATTACAAAAGCAGAAATAATAAGTGCAACAGATAAACCTATCTTTGTGTGAGTATCCCATACTCCATCTGATATATTATTTAATACTCTCACAGTCTCTCCTGTAGAAAGAGAAACGATTTGGTTCATTTGAAACCCCGCCATTCCCCAAATTGCAAAATATCCAAAAACTCCAAATAAAAGAGCAAGAATGGCACCTAATTTTGGTAATCCCATATCTTTCAAACCTCGTGAAAGATAATAAAACCCTCCTCCTGATATCTTACCATCATCTCCAATTTGCCTATATTTATGACCAATATGAACCTCGGACGCCTTAACACACATACCTAAAATTCCAAAAACCATCATCCAAAAAATAGCTCCAGGACCTGCGATGGAAATTGCAACTGCCGTTCCAGCTAAACTTCCAAGACCAACGGTAGCGGAAACTGAAGCCATTAAAGCGGCAAAAGGGGAGATTGTATCTTTTTGTTCGGATGTCTTTCCTTTTAATATAAGTTTGATTGCCTGTGGAAACATAGTTATATTTAAGAATTTCAACCTAAAAGTTAAAAAAATTCCAATAGATCCAAGCCATAAAATTATAAATGGCACATATCCAAACAAGGGATAAAGTAATATACTCTCAAAAAAAGCTGTAATCTGACCAAGCATAAAGATTAAAAATAAGTTTCTTCTCTCGCTAAAATCTTATTATAAATAAAATTTTACACAAAGCTCTAAATTGCGAAAAATTGAATGTCAATAAAAAAATTTGATTTTATATAAACTTTTATAGAAATAGTTGATAAAATTAACCGATTATAGACTGATGAAGTTTTAATTATATTATGATAAATTAAAACTTATATAGGCCAATTAAAGCCTTATATAGGGCACTTAAAGCCTATTAAAAAATTATTTGATATAGACTTATTTTTGAAATGTTCCACCTTAAAGATAATTTTTTTTATGTCGTTGTTTTCATTATCATCTGTAATTGCTTCCTTTTTAAACTCATTGTAAATAATTATACCTCCATTTTGTATATAATCTTCATAGTTTAAATAAGGAGTATTTGCAAAATTAAATGGAATAAAGTAAGGTCTATCCTTCAAAAACCACCAAATCCCACCAAGCATATAACTATTTTTAGAAAATAGATATTTTATAGGCTTTTCTCCGCACTCTTTTAACCATTCTTCTTCAATTTTTAATACCATAGTTTTAAAATCAAGATTTTCTAATTTATTCTTCTTTGTTGATTTTAAGCACTCAATAAAGTGGGAAACTGATATAACAACTAAAATTATAGAGCAAAAAACCTTTATTTGTTTTAAATTAAAGTTTGGCTTAACAATCACGCAAGAAAAAAGTGGAATAATTGTGTAAAACATTTGTAAAAATCTACTTTTGCCTGCCATGCCAGTAAAAAACATCACAAAAAACAAAATTAGAAAATTAGACAAAACAAAATATTCAATCAGATTTAATTTTTTAAATTGCATACTGGGAAGTTTTTTAGATAAAATTGACAATACTGCCACAAAACCTAATGTAATCAAGAAATAATTTGATGCAAGAAACAGAGCGTTATGTCTTTTTTCGTCTCCACCTGTGGAATATCCATAACTTATTGAAATAAAATTGTGCTTTATTAACCATATCAAATTTGGCAAAAATACAATAAAGGATACTAAACCTGCTATATAAATTTTAGGATTTTTGTAAAGTTTTGCATAAAAAACAGCATGTATAAAAATTGCAATTGCATGCAAGATAAAAAAATACTTACTAAGCATTCCAAGACCTATAAAAACGCCTAGGAGTATAGCGTCTGATATCTTATTTTTCTCCAAAAAATTCAAGTAAAAATAAATAGAAGCAACAAAAGGAAGTGCAAGAATTACATCTTGTGCAAAAATATGAGAACTTACCGAAAAAGAAGGAAAGACAGAAAGTAGAAGAGTTGCGAGAACTGCTAGGTTTTTTTCTACCACTTTTAAAGAAAGCTTAAAAACAAATATATAAACTAGAGCAAAATAAATTTGCGGAACAATGTGCAAAAAAAACAAGCTACGAGAGTTTATAGTGCTTGCAAATTGCATTATAAAATTTAACAAAGGAGGATGTTTATAATTACCAAATTCAAGAAAATTTCCTAAATAAATAGCTTCTAGGTTGTCATAATATGGCAATGAGGTAAAAATGGGAAAAATAAAAATTTTAAAAAGAGCGTTTATCAAAATAAGTAAAAAAATAAACATTAATCCCTGAGTTGAGCCTTTCATAATAGTAAATAAATATATAACATCTAAACTTAGATGAGGTTCTTGTCAAGACAAAAAATTGTAATTGACCTTTGTAATTGACCTGCATTGCATTCTGTTTTGCAAATCATCAAATTTTGTTAATAATTGCAAGCCAAGAGTGGGGCATTTGTAGTTTCTTATAAACGAGGGGAAGGAGAATGTGATAAACCTCATACAAGAATGTGGTTTGTGGTAGATAGAAAAGGGATGAAGGTTGCTATCTTTTATCTAGGTGAAGGAAGGGGAAAAGAAGATTGTAAAATTATTACCGATGGTAATTATTCTTATATAAACGTTATTTGAAATCATGTTATTTAATTAAATAATTGTATAGATTAATTTTTAAGCCGAGCTTTATTTGTAGAAAATCAAAATTTAAACGAAGAAGATGTTTTATTGATTAATCCCAAGTTTTGCAAAAAGTAAGTTATCCTTTGTTTTTTCTGGGTTTGGAGTTGTAAGAAGTTTTTCTCCATAAAATTGAGAATTTGCACCTGCAAAGTAGCACATTGCCTGCATTTCCTCTGTCATATCTACTCTTCCGGCGGAAAGTCTCACAAAAGCCTGAGGCATTAAAATTCTTGCAATAGCAATTGTTCTTATAAACTCAAATTTATCAAGAGGTTCGCTTTCCCCCAGGGGCGTTCCCTTTACTCTTACAAGAGCGTTAATAGGCACAGAATTTGGTTGAGGGTTTAAGGAGGCAAGTTCAAAAAGTAGGGATATTCTATCTTCTCTCGTTTCTCCCATTCCAAGAATACCGCCCGAGCAAACATTAATGCCTGCTTCCGCTACATTTGAAAGAGTTTCAAGTCTATCTTCGTAAGTTCTTGTGGTAATTATATTGGGATAATACTCACGGGAGGTATCTAGGTTGTGATTGTAGTAGTCTAGCCCTGCTTCTTTTAGTTTTATAGCTTGATTTTTGGTTAGCATTCCTAAAGTCATGCAAGTTTCAAGACCTAGCTTTTTAACCTCTCTTACAATTTCGCAAGCTTTTTCTGCATCTTTATCATGAAGCTTCCTCCAAGCTGCCCCCATACAAAACCTCTCAGAGCCTGATGCTTTTGCTTTTTTTGCTTCTTCTAAGATACTTTCAAGCTCCATTAAAGGCTCTTTTTTTAAATCTGTTTTATAATGGGCAGACTGCGAGCAATACTTACAATCTTCAGGGCATGCACCTGTCTTAATTGAGCAAAGAGTGGAAACTTGAACTTTGTTTGGGTTGTGATTTGCCCTGTGAATTTCGTGTGCCTTGAAGAGTAAGTCCATAAGAGGCATTTCAAAAAGCTTTTTTATATCTTCTTTTGAGTATTTCATAAAATTAGATATTACCATAAATCACTAAAGTTTTTTGAGAGGATAAAACTTCACTCATCACTTCTTTTATGCTTTTTTCATCAACTTTTGTAAAATTGGCTATAATTTCTTCATGATTTACGTACCTACCAAGGCGTAAGATATTTGAGGCAAGTTTTTGAGACCTAGAAGATGTGCTTTCAAGCGACATTAAAAGTTCCGCCTTAATTTGCGTCATAGTTTTATAAATTTCCTCCTCTTTAACAGAAATGAGAATTTTCCCTAATTCTTCTTCCAATACAGACGACAACTCATTTAAACTTTCTGGAGAAGTTCCCGCATAAATACCAAAAACTCCGCTGTCGGAAAATGAGCTATCAAAACTAGAAACTGTATAGCAAAGACCTCTTTTTTCTCTTATCTCCTGAAATAAACGAGAAGACATACCTCCCCCTAAAATATTATTTGCAATTTTAAGAGAATATTTTTTTTCGTCTGCAAATTTGAAACCTTCAAAACCAAGAAGATACTTAATTTGCGTAAGCTCTTTATTTGGCTTAATTAATTCCCCACCTGTATATTTGGAAGGAAGAGGGTCTACGTCTTTTTTTGGTTTTAATTTTGTGAAATATTTATTTGTAAGCTCAAGTGCTTTTTCATGCTCTACACTTCCTGCAATTGCAAGCACCATATTCCCTGCATTATACTTCGTGTTGATGTAGTTTTGAAAATCTGCCTTTTTAAATGACGAGATTGTTTCTCTTGTTCCAATTATAGGTCTTCCTAGTGGTTGATTTTTATATAAAGTTTCGTAGTAATAGTCAAAAACTATGTCATCTGGAGTATCCTCCGCACTTGCCAATTCTTGCAAAATTACACCCCTTTCTTTTTCTATTTCTTCTGGCTCAAAAATTGAATTTTGGAGTATGTCAGAAAGCATATCAATTGCAAGTTCTAGGTTTTCTTTTAAAGCAATAATATAATAAACAGTTACTTCCTTAGATGTGTAGGCGTTCATAATTCCACCAACCATTTCAACCTCTGTTGCAATGTCAAGAGCTGTTCTCTTTTCCGTTCCTTTAAAAGCCATATGCTCTAAAAAGTGGGAGATACCCGCTTGCATTTTTTCATTTTCAAATCTACTACCGACTCCAATAGCAAGAGAGACGGATATTGTTTCTACATCTCTCATTTTATCTGTTGCTACTCTAAATCCGTTATCAAGTGTTGTTAAGTTTATCATACTACATATTTTAAGTTTCCTGTTGGCATTATTCTTTCATCGCAACCTGCACAAGGGCTTATTAAGTCTGCATTTTTGGAAGATTTTACAGAAACGCAACCAAATAGCAAGACAAAAGCTGATATATATAAAAATTTCATACTTTTTATTATAAATTCTCTCTTATTATAAATGCTAATTTTTTTATATCAACCTTTTTGTGATTATTATTAAAACTTAAACGTAAACCTGCTTTTTTTACAGTCGGTTTTCTTATAGCTTTAACAAAGAATCCATTTTTAGCTAGCTTTTGAGATAGATTGAGAGCTTCTTCATTATTTTTCATTTCTAGAAAAACTATTTGACTTTCCTGCTTTATATTTAAAATTTTTGCAAAATATCTCGCATTTAAAATCGCTTTTTCTCCTTTTACCTTGCCAGAATTAATTAGCTTTAAAGAAGTAATTATAGAAGCTAGAATAGAAGGGGGAAGAGCTGTTGTGTAAATTCCTGATTTTGCAAATTGCCTTATATAGTCAATCAAAATTGAGTTGCCAGAAACATAACCACCAAGCACTCCAACCGCTTTTGAAAATGTCCCCATTTTTAAGTGTAAATCGTATTTAGGGAATGCAAATGAAATGACACCAAAACTATGAGCTTCGTCAGTTATTAATATAGCATTATACTCTTTTGCAAGCTTAAAATACCACTCAACATCTTGCAAAATAGAGCCTTGCATAGAAAACACGGTTTCTGTTGAAATTCCTATCTTTTTACCTAGTTTTGCAAACTTTTGAAGCTTTAATTTAAGGTCTTCAATTGAATTATGATTAAAACGCACGATTTTTGCTCCACTTAACTTCGCACCTTCAAAACTTGAAGCATGTGAATTTTCATCTAAAAAAATTATATCTTTGCTAGAAAAAACAGCCTGCATAATTCCAACATTTGCCATATATCCACTATTAAAAATAAGGCTATCTTCACCTTGTAACTCTTTCTTTATATCCTCATAAAAAGAACTATATCCTTCTATAAACTTAGAAGAAGAAGCACCTACTCCAAACTGATTTAAAGCCTTTATTCCTGCGTTAATTACTGCTTTATTAAAGCTTAAATTTAGATAGTCGTTTGAAGAAAAAGAAATTAAACCTAAATTAATAATATTTTTTCTCGTTCTTTTTGAAATATCTTCCAACCTATAGTTTGCCTTATTTTTCAAGTCTTTTAGCTCGTTTAAAAATTCATTTAACACACTCATAAAATTTTATTTTCAATTTTTTGAAAAAATTACTTGCACCTTTGTGAAAAAAGTGCATAATATACTTGAATATATTTAAGTTAGTTTTTTTAATATGTCAAAGAAGAAAAAATCAATCGGTGCTTTTAAAGTTGGTGAATATGCCATTTTTCCGTTGCACGGAATTGCTCTAGTGAGCGACATTATAGAAATGTCCGTGTTAAGCGAGCAGATTGAATGCATTAAGCTTGACTTTGAAAGAAAGAAGATGTCTTTATTTTTACCACTGAAAAAATTAGAGGCACAAGGTTTAAGAGCCTTAATAAAACAATCTGAAGCGGAGGATATATTTAAAATTCTTAAAGAGACTTCAAAATTCTTGAGAGTAATTTGGAATAGAAGGTCTAAGGAGTATGAAAGTAAAATTCAATCTGGTTCAATACATGCTTGTGCTGAGGTTGTTAGAGATTTATACAAAAACACGAATAACCCAAACCGCTCCTATACAGAAGCAGTTATTTACGAAGAGGCGCTTTATCGTGTTATATCCGAGCTTGCTATTGTTGAAAAGAGGTCATATGAAGAAGTAGAAAAAGAAGTAAATAACATATTAAATAAATATCACGAAACTTACCAAAGCATTAACCTAGGTATAGATGAAGATATAGAGGAAGATGAATTAACAGACGATGTAGAGTTTAAGCATGTTGCAAATGCTTAAAATTATTTGAACGATTAGGTTTAAATATCCTCAAGATTCTTCTTCTCTACTCTTTTGTCTATAATCATTTTATAGTATTTTTCACAAATAAAATGAATTTTTTTTGCGTATTCTTTTTCTAAAATTCCAACTAATAGCTTTTCTGTGTCAACATTTTTTAATTCAGGGTCAGAGAGTGATTGCTCCTTTAGTTCCTTTTTATACGAAGGATCTCCTGTTAAAACTTCCATAAAATTTGATATAATTGCATAAAGCATTTTTATTCTACCTGCCTCTCTTTGGGAAAATCTAAAGTAGGAAAGCCAGTATTTTTCTGTGTCATTCCTTGCAAGTAAAGTATAACTTTGAACTGTTGCTTGGCTATTTTCTGTAAAAGCTATATAGCCTACATTGTATACAAATTGAATAAATCTATGAAGCTCGTCAAAGCTAATTCCAGAATAAAATATAGACTCTAACGTAACCTCCTCCTCTTTTGTTGGCCAACCTTTTGCAATTCGCTTTCTGTTTTCAAACCATTCTGTAGATTTAATTGAAAGGTCAAGAACTTTAATGCCTCTTGAAATTAAAATTATGATGCTAAAAAAACCTAGATATGCAAAAATTTCACTTTTGTAAAATATATTTATAATATGACCAAAATTATTAAGTTTTGGATTAAAATATGGAGTGTTTGCAAAAATAAGCACGCCAAAAAATGCTATTGAAATACAAACCAAAATTGTTGTTGAAGGCTTTAAACTACATGCTACATCTTTAACTTTCATATTCCTTTAAAAAATCTATTAAAGACTTATAGCAAAAAATTAAAGTATCAAGTGAAATTTTATTTTTTTTGCTTTGTTTTTACTTTACTATTAGCATTAGCAATTTTGTTTTTCATTTTTGTTTCAAGTAAGTATTGTTTTAAAAAATCATTAAAATCTTTATCTTTCTTCTCAAGAGGAAGTAAAGAGCCGGAAAAATGATGTTCTATTAAATAATTATAAATTACCTCATTTTCCATTACTCTAAAAACATATTCTCTAGTTTCTAAGAAGGGAATCATTTCTATAAAATTTAGCATATCATCAATTGTTTTTATACCATCAGATTCAAAGTATTTTTTTTGCCAAGAGAAAACTCTGTTTGGACCTGCGTTATATCCCACAAGTGCATAAGTGTAAGACCAGCCGAATTTATTTAGCAATAAATCAAGATAGTAAGCACCAATTTGAATGTTATATTTATAGTCATTTTTAAGGCGGTTTAAGTTGAAAGTTAAGCTTGCATTTTTGGAAACTATTTTGCCAGTTGAAGGCATAACTTGCATTAAACCAATTGCTCCTGGTGTTGAAAGCGCTTGTATTCTAAAATTACTTTCTTGCTTTATTATCGCATGGACTAAAGAGTTTGGATTGATGGTTTTTTCACTAATTATAAAATCAAGCAAAGGATAGCTCTCAACTAAAATTGCTCCTTGATTTGACGCCTTGCTAGAGAATGTGTTTAGTATTATTCTGCCATTTTTGGTGTCATTTTGACTAATATAAAAATTTAAAATATCAAATGCTAATTTAACTTCAGGTAGAGACATCTGCATTGTGCTAATTGCAAAAAATCCATTTGCATCTGTCGGTCTATCCATCAAAAGCATTAACAAGCCAATTTTAAAACTTATATTTTCCCGCAAGGAAGAGATGGTTTTATCTAAATTGATTTGAGAATTAGCGTAATATTTTGTCAACAGTTCATCAAAATAAAATTTATGAACTTCATTTCTTTTTTTTAGATTTTCCTTGATTTTATTCTCAGTATATTTATTTTTTCCGAAAAATGTAACTGGTTCAATTTCATTTAGAGTATCAATTGCAAGCATGCCATAAAAAGTATTAAGAAATTTGCTTGCATTTAAAGCCCAAGTTCTTTCCATACTTTTATTTTTTAATTCTTTGTAAGATAGATATAGATAAAATGCTCCACGAGACTTAGTGTAGACGCTACCAGATTTGGAAAAGTATAAAGCTTCAAAAAACGGTATTGCTTTTTCTGGGTCGTTTAAAAATCTTAGAGCTACAAACCCCGCTAAAAATTTTGCACGCGAAAATGCTGTAAAGTTGACATCCTCGCTGACATTAATTTTGCTTAATACTTCAAAAGCAGTGTAATAGTCCTTTTCTTCTATATAATACCTAAATAATTCTTCAATTAATCTCCAAAATTTTGCAAAACGGGGATTGCTATGGTTAATTTCTGCTCTTTTTAAAAGCAATAGAGAGTCTTTATAATGCTCTGTTTTTGCTAGGTATTTAATGTAATCATAAATAAATCCGTCATCTAAGAATGTATTTTCGTCAATTAACTTTTTTGCAATATTGTAATATTTGGGGTTTTTGGTTTGAAAAAAAACTCTTGAAAGTAAAATATCTTTTACATCGGAGTTAGGTAAGCTTAAAATCAAAGGAAGAGAGTCGTTCACTTTGCCATCCCAAAGCAAAACCGAAGCTTCTTCTTCAATTGGAATGATGATGTCTCTAAAGTAGTTAAAATTTTTTTTTGCCTTAACTAAGGTTATAAAATCTTGCACTGTAATTTTATTTTTAGATAGAAATTGCAATAGATTGTTGTTTTCTATAATTGTAAAAAACCAAATCATATCTTCTATTTCCTGAAACTTTAAGTCAAAATCTTCATTAGAAACTTTAAAGTTTTTTATATATTTTTTAATTTGAGATAGAATAAAGTCTCTTTTTGGTAAATTTGAGCTAAAAAGATATAAATTTCTTAACTCTTTTATTGTAATATTATTAAAATTTAAATCCGATTGAGTAGCGTAGATAAAAGAAAGAGCAATTGAAAAGTCTTCACTGTTCATTTTTGTAACAGACTGAGAAAGGTTAAAATCAATATTTTGAATTTTATAAGCTTCGTTTTTAAAATTTTCTAGTTCGTTTGTCAAAAAAAAAGTTTTGAAAAGGTTTTCTTTTACGACATTTCCAAAACTTACCCAAGTTATAAAAAAAAATATAGCAAAAAAACGCATTTTTATATCATATCAAAAGGTAAATATTCTTTTAAGACATCAGGCATTAAAACTCTGCCATCCTTGGTTTGGTAGCTTTCAAGTATTGCAACCATTAGCCTTCCAATTGCTAGAGATGACCCATTTAAAGTGTGAACAAATTCATTTTTTTTAGTCTCTGCTCTTTTAAACCTTGCGTTCATTCTTTGTGCTTGAAATGAACCTGTATTTGAGATGCTTGATATCTCTCTAAAAGCATTTTGCCCTGAAAGCCAAACTTCAATATCATATGTTTTTTTTGCCCCAAAGCCTATATCCCCTCCGCACAATAAAACAACTCGATAGCATAAGCCTAATGCTTGCAAAATATATTCTGCTGTTTTTAACATCTTTTCATGCTCCACGCTAGAGTTTTCGGGAGAGCAAATTGTCACTAATTCCACTTTAGTAAACTGATGTTGCCTTATCATGCCCCTTGTGTCTCTTCCTGCACTTCCCGCTTCACTTCTAAAGCAAGGAGTTGCGGCAGTTAGCCTTATTGGAAGATGCTTCTCCTCAATTACCTCATCTCTTATGATGTTTGTTAAAGAAACTTCAGAGGTTGGAATTAGGAAGTATCCGTCAGTAGTTTTAAAAAAGTCTCCTTCAAATTTAGGTAATTGCCCAGTTCCAACAAAAGCATGAGGTTTAACTAAGTAAGGAACTGAGGTTTCGCTATACCCTGCTTTTGCGTTTGCATCTAAGCAAAAATTTACCAAAGCACGTTCAAGACGAGATAATTTGTCTTTTAAAATAACAAAACGACTACCTGATATCTTAGAAGCTTTTTCAAAGTCTAAATACTCGGGGAGTAATTCAAAATGCTCCTTCGGAGTAAAAGAAAATTTTGGTTTTGAGCCATACATTTTAATTTCTAAATTATCAAGTTCATCCTTCCCTTCGGGCACATCATATTCTAATATATTTGGAAGATTAAGTAAAAAATTTTTTACCTCCTCCTCTTTTTCTCTTAGTTTTTCCTCAAATTCTGGCAATTGAGACTTAACTATCTCCGCCTCTTCAAGCAAAGAAGTTAAATCCTCCCCATTTGCCTTTTTAAAACCAATTTCCTTTGCAATTTTGTTCTTTTTTTCTTGTAAATTTTGTGTTTGTAAAATCAAATCTTTTCTTTCCTCTTCAAATTTTTCAAAAATACTAAGGGAGAAGTTGGCACCTCTTTTTCTCATTGAATTTTGAAATAATTCGGGGTTTTTGAGTATAAAGTCTAAAGTTAACATATCTATAATTTTCTGATTTTTTAAGTTATTTTTATAGTATAAAAAATAACTTGCAAGCAAAAAAGAAGTGATTTATAAAAATGTATAAACTTTTTAGGAATATCTTGAACTTATTTTATACAAAAAATAGGCTTTTTTTTAGCGGGTGTTTTTACGTGCTTTCCGTGATGCTTTATTTTACCGTGAAGGAATTTTTGATACCTAAAATAGAGCCTGTTATAGCAATTGATACGAAGTTTGCTCTTTCTGTAATTGCAAATGCAAGGCAAATTGAAAAACCAAAGGAAGAAGAGGAAGATTTAAAAAAGCAAGAACAAGAGGTTTTGAAGTTTAAATTGGAAGAAGAAAAAAGAATTGCAGAAGAAAAGAAAATTGCCGATGAGAAGGAGAAAAGAAAGCTTGAGGAGAAGAAAAAGCTAGAAGAAAAAAGAATTGCAGAAGAAAAGAAAATTGCAGAAGAAAAGAAAATTGCCGATGAGAAGGAGAAAAGAAAGCTTGAGGAGAAGAAAAAGCTAGAAGAAAAAAGAATTGCAGAAGAAAAGAAAATTGCCGATGAGAAGCAAAGGCAGATAGATATCCAAACTGTTATTGTAGATGCAATATACGATGATATAGGTCTTAACAATCCTGCCCCTAAATATCCTATAGCATCTAAAAAAGATGGAGAAGAGGGAGAGGTGGTTTTGCTTGTAAAGATTAATGCAATAGGGGAGGTGATTGATGTGGTGCTTTATAAGTCTAGTGGTTATGAAAGGCTAGATAACAGTGCGATTTATACTATGAAGTCTTGGAGATTTATTCCTGCTAAAAATAGATTTGGAGATGGAGTGGAGAGTGTTGTAAAAATACCTTTCGTATTTCAAATAAAATAGATTAGAGATTTTTCTCCTCTAAAAAACCTTTCAAGAGTTTCTTTTTTATAGCATATAAATCTTTTTTAATTTTAAACTCCTTTGAAGCTTGATAAATATTTGATTTGTAGATATTATAAATATCTTCAGGTTTTAATTTCAAAAATAGATCAAATGTTTCCATATCTTGAGCACGTTGATTTGCTAAGGACAATAAACTATCGGTAAAAAGACCAATCTCAGACGATGATGAGTATTTTTTCCTCGTTATACTTGTTAGTTTGTATGATGTCAATGATACGAAGGTTATTGGGATTATACCCAATTGAAAGAAGAACACTTCTGGAACATTATAAAAACGTAAAACATCCATAGAGCTTGTTTGGGCATTTTCTAGTTTAAATTTTGAGGAAGCATTTGAGGTTCCAAGCATTCCAACGCTTGAGTTAAAAATTACATTACCAAAAGAAGATATCAATCTTTGATCGCTAAAAATCAAGATGTTATTTACAATATCTCCGCCATTTGAAAAATTATCAAGAAAATTTGCAAAAGAATTCCTAAAGTTGAGTGTTGTTGATTTAGAGTAGAAATACGCTATAGGTCTAATAGCAAATCTATCTAAGTATTGATAACCTCTAATCGTGGCAATACTAATGCTTTTAGAAATTTTATTATCTCTAAGTACAACTTTTCTATCACTTATTTCGGACTCTTCGCCAAACTCGTCACTTGAATATACATTAAAAAATAAAATAATTGAACAAAATAAGAGCTTTTTCATAATTTAAGGTTTAAAAGTTTTTATTAAATTTATAGAATGGAAGATTTCATCTTGCATTTGTTTATCTGCAAAAGGTATTGCTTTTTGAAAATACTCCTCAGATTTTTTCATTCGTTTTTCAATGAAGTAAATAGATGCAAGCCCGCATAGAGCTTCCGCATTATTTGGCTTAATTTTTAAAACGATTTTATATCTTAATTTTGCGTCAAATAGATTATTATTTTGGAGGTAATTTTTTGCTAATTCTAGGTTCACTCCTGCTAAGTTTTTTGACCTTTCTTTAATATCTAGTATATTATACACAACTTCACCGCTTTTTGTGGAAAAAAAGTTTGCTATTTTAAGTATATAATGTTTTATT
>JBILVD010000050.1:0-8448 GCA_044370655.1 Candidatus Deianiraeaceae bacterium
GTAATCTATTTTTTTACTCAAAAATGATCTATTTTTTCTTGCTAGCATTGTAAGTATCAATATTTTCCTTATAATCTAATATGAAGTCTTCTGCATTTTCACCGTTAATACTTCTTTCAATTTTAATTGCAAGAGTATTCATAAGGTAACTACAGTAAATATCGGACATTAATATCTTTTTATTTTTTATAAAATTCATTAATATTTCTTGTGATTTCTTAATAGCTCCTTTTTTAAAAAGGTAGTTGGCGTAGATGTATGTCATTACTTGGTTGTCTGGAGTTGCGTAGTATAACTTTCTTAGGAAAAAGCCCCTAAAAAATGGCAATTTTTTGTTTAGGTATCCAACTGTGAAAAGGCGAATTGAAAGAGCGGAGGGGTGAGATGAGAAAAGTTTGATAAAGTCTCTCCTTTTGCCTAATTTTAAAAGAAAGAATAAATGCCAAAATAGAAGCTTGCTTGAAAGTGTGAAGTTTTCAGATGTTGTTTTTAATGCAAGGCGGTAAAGATGCCTTCTTTTTAAATTTAAAATATCATTGATTATTGTTACTTCTGATTTTTGTTTTATGTTGAAGTACGATTTAATAACTTCTAATTTTTCAAAAAAAACGTATTTTAATGATAGAAAAAAGTTTTTTATTGCAAAAATTACGCTGAAGATTTTAAAGAGTATATAAAATGCTAGAATTACTGCAAATATTAGGAAGTTTTGTCTTACAAAAACTTTATAGCCTCCAAATGAAAATGATACGTCTTGTTTAAATTCGGAAATTTGATAAAATAAAATAGAAAGAGTGATTAAGAAAAGGGTAAAAATTACGTATTTTGTGTAAAATTTTATATAGTAAAACATCTTCTAATTTCCTTAATTGATTAGTAATAGATACAATTTTAATTTAATTGTCAAGAACTTTATTAGTAGAGTAAGGTTGTATTTTTCAACCTTAACTTTTTGGTATATAGAACTTTCTTGGCTTACTTCTGCGGTTTTAAAAAATTTGTATAAAGTCTTCATAATATGTGTCATCATTTTTTTAGGTATCCTTAAATTTTTAAGGAAAATTTTTATAGTTTAGTATATAAATGTGAGGTATGGAAGCAAAAAGTGAATTTAATTTAAATTTAAAAAACCGTATCTGTCTCTTATGGTTTTTGCTAGTGTTTTTACTTCTAAAAATTCTTCTTCCGTTAAACCTAAGTCTTGGTAGCAAGATGGCATTTGAAGATAAGTAAAAGCATTTTTTAGGGTTTTATCATCACTTCCTTGAATTTTTAACATCTCGCACGTGAAGGCAGAAATTTGAAAGCCGTGAAGAAATTTGCGTATTTTGGGCATTCTAAGCTCTGATGCATGTGCCATGGCGTGCTCTCCCCCGCTTGCAGGAAAGCTGGAGCCAAAAAGATGCATTGCAAGACCTGAAAAAAGTGTATTTTCAAGTAATTCTAGCATAAATTCATCGTCTTTTTCGGGGAGTTTTTTATAATTTTCAAGTAAGAAATTTTCAGATGGAATGCGAAAGGAGAATAGTTCTTCATCGTATTTTGTTCCTTTTTCTTTGTGAGAAAGCAGGCAGTCATTTTGAGCGGTTATTCTTGCCATTGCGTCCCCAAAACCTGCTTTCGTGAGGTTTGTTGGTGCTTCTTCTAAAATTTTTAGGTCAAAATAGAGAGCTTTTGGGAGGTGGCATTTGAAGCTTTTCTTTTCCCCATTTGGTGCTAAAATAGAAGCATTGCTTGAGAGATATCCGTTCATTGAAAGGGCGGTTGCAAATGAGATGAGTGGTTTTTTTGCGTTAAAGCTTGCAAATTTGCTTGCATCACAAACAGTGCCAGAACCAACTGCAAAAATTCCATCGTGATTTCTTAACTCCTCTTCTAATAGTTTAATTGAGCTTAAAACAAAAGGCTTATCCGTGAATTTTAATGCTATATATTTCGTGCCTTCATCACACACGACAAGAAAGTTCTTCGGTTGAGAGATTTTTTCTTGATACCCCAAAAATATATCACAAATTTCTTTTTTAAAAATTCCTCCTGATTTAAACTCAAGTGTTTTGGAAAAATTGATTAATGTCATATGGAATTTACAATATTTTTAAATATTTCCCCCCTTTCTTCAAAGTTTTTGAATTGGTCAAGGCTAGCACAGGCGGGAGAAAGCAAGACTATGCTATTTTTAACTTTTTTTGCAGATGTGAATGCGAGTTTTACCGCTTTTTCAAGAGTGGCAGGAATGCAGTAATTTAGAGTTTTTTGAGGATTTTGCTTGTTATACTGTATTATGTGTTTTGCAAAAATTCCGCTTGCTTCACCAATTAAGAGGATTTCTTTAATAGATGCACTTTCTTGCTTTCCTAAGATACCTTCTATACCTTCTTCTTTTGGTCTACCTCCTAATATAAGAAATATAGGGGTTTTGGGAAAGGTTTTGAGGGCGGTAAGTGTTGCTTCTACGCTTGTAGACTTGCTATCGTTGAAAAACTTCACTCCTTGCACCTCTTTTACAAATTCAATTCTATGAGGTAGGGGGGAAAAGCTAGAAATAGCAGTTAGAATATCTTTTATTGAAAGTTTGGCAAAATCCATACATACGGCAATTGCAACGAGAATATTTTTTAAATTATGCTCACCTTGTAGATTTGCAAAATCGGGAACTTTGCATATAAAATAAGTATTTTTATATAGTGAGTTAGAAGTTAAAGAGTATCCTTGTTTCAAAATCTCGTTTGTGCTAAAATCTTTAGGGGAGAGCCTAAAACCATCTCCTTGTAATATCTTTTGTTTTGCTTTTATATATCCCTGCATTCCCCCATGATGCCCTAAATGATTGCTAGAAATGTTAAGCAATATGCCAGCATCAAAATGAAAATTTGTTATTTCAAGTTGAAACGAAGAAACCTCTAAAACGCAAAATTCCGCTTCAAATGCCTCTTTCACTAGTGGGCTTTTTCCTATATTACCGCCTAGAAAAGTCTTCCTTCCTGCTTTTTGAAGTATGTGATTTACTAAAGATGCAGTGGTGGACTTTCCGTTTGAGCCAGTAATACCGATTATCTTTAGGCTCTTAGGGGCAAATTTTTTAAAAAACTCTAAGTCGGACATTATAGATAATGAATGCTCTCTTGCTTTTAAAACAAGTGGGTGAGAGAGGCTAATTCCAGGGCTTAAAATCATTGCATCAAATGAGGATAAATCAAATGAGGATGAATCTTTTATTTCGCCACTTGATTTTGAGGGGTCATCATCATAAATATGAGTTTCTATATCCCTTTCTTTGCAAAATTCTAAAACTCCCCTTCCGCTTATTCCAAGCCCAAAAATTAGGACATTTTTCATTTTTGTGATTTATTATAGTCGTTTAAGAAGATTTCAATTCCTTTTTCTGTAAGTGGATGAGAGATTAATTTTGAGAATAAATCTGTAGGTATTGTGGAAACATCAGCACCAATTTTAATTGCTTCTGCAAAGTGAATTGGAGTTCTTATTGAAGCGGCTAAAATTTCTGTTTCAAAACCATAATTATTGAATACTAACCTTAAATCGGCTATTAAATCAATTCCGTTAATTCCTATATCATCCCACCTTCCAATAAAAGGAGAGACGAAAGTTGCTCCTGCTTTTGCGGCCATTAAACCTTGAGAGGCAGTAAAGCAAAGTGTTACATTTGTTTGAACTCCTTTATCTGCTAAAATTCTGCAAGCTTTCAGTCCTTCTATTGTTAAAGGAAGCTTAATGCATACATTAGAGGCAATTTTGATAAGTGCGTTTGCTTCTTTAAGCATTCCTTCGCTATCGAGAGATATAACTTCTGCACTAACAGGCCCTTTAACTAAACTACAAATCTCGGCGATTACCTCTTCAAACTTACGTCCAGATTTTGCAATAATGCTTGGGTTTGTGGTAATTCCGTCAATAAGACCTGTGGAGGAAAACTCTTTGATTTTTGTAATATCTGCGGTATCTAAAAATATTTTCATATTAAATATAAATTATTGTTTCTTAAAATTCTTATCAACTTGTTTTTGAACATCTCTTGCGAGTGCCATGCTTATTATAATATCAGGTTCGGATACAATTCCATTTGAGCCAGTTTTGGACTTTTTTATTTCATCTACAAATTCCATACCAGAAATTACTCTTCCCCAAATTGTATACTTCCCATCAAGAAATTCAGAATCTGCAAGAACTATGAAGAATTGACTGTCTGCACTTGCGGGGTTGTTTGCTCTTGCCATGCTTACGATACCTCTTTTGTGAGAGATTTTAGAGAATTCAGGTTCTAATTTTACTCCGCTTCCTCCTCTTCCTGTGCCAGTTGGATCTCCTGTTTGAGCCACAAATCCTTCTATTACTCTAAAAAATTTATTTCCGTTGTAAAAACCTTGTCTAACAAGCTCTTTTATGCGAGCAACATGATTAGGAGCTATATTTGGAAGCATTTCAATTACTACAATTCCATCTTTTAATTTTAAATATATTAAACTTTCAAGCTGTATATCACTTGATTTTGCATTTAGTTTTTTTAAATTGACTTCTTGCCAAAAAACGATTATTGCAAACAAAAATACCATACTAGAGAATAGTGTTTTAATCGTTTTAATGCTTAGCATAATGTAATAAAAAATTTTATTATAAAAAGCTTTAGTATAGAATAAGTAAATATACTATACTAAAGAAACAGCTTTTAAAGGAGGTATAATTTAGATGGTATGGATTTTTTCAAAAGTCAATTAGATTTTTAGAAAAAATCTGCTGACACTTCTAATTTTTTGACTTGTGGGATATCTTAGCTTAAAAAATTTATTTGTCAAATATTTTAGAAGAAAATAAAAAAAAATAAAAAAAGTATTTGACAAAAATAAAAAATAGGTTAAATAATCATTTCTATATGAGATATTTTTAAATATAATGCACACGAGAAGTACAAAGTTCATCACTCAAAGTGATGTTGAGCAAAAGTGGATACATATTGACGCTAAAGACTGCGTTCTTGGGAGACTTGCTGTTATAATAGCAGACTTACTAAGAGGTAAAAACCAAGTAACATTTACTCCAAATGCAGACACAGGTCATTTTATAATCATCACAAATGCAAGGGAAATACATATGACAGGTGCTAAAAATGTAAAGGAAAATATGTATTGGCACACAGGGCACCCAGGAGGAATTAAATCTATCACAAGAAAGCAAGCTCTATTAAACCAAAAATATCAAATGGTTCTAAAAAGAGCGGTAAAAGGTATGCTTCCTAGCGGTCCTCTTGGTTATGCTATGATGAAAAAGCTATTTATTTACGAAACAGCGGATCACCCACATATTGCTCAAAAACCAGAGATTTTAGATGTAAAATCCTTAAGTGTAAAAAATAAAAAAAATAGTTAAGATATGATATACTCCACAGGTAAAAGAAAAACTTCAATTGCAAAAGTTTGGTTGAATAAGAAAGCAAATTCAACTATTGTCAACGAAAAAGCAGTTGAAACATATTTTCCAGTTGCTAATTTAAGACAAAAAGTTTTACTTCCTCAAGCAGTTTTGGTAACAATTTTAAGAAAAAGGCAGATTGATGCTATAAATGCAGATGCAATTACAGGAATTGCAAGCATTAAGGGCAATCAAATCCCAGCTAGTTTCTATGAATATATTAACAGTCTTTCAACCGAAGTTGTTGCAGGTTTAATTGGTGCTATCTCTAGCGCTCACTTTACAGTGCAAGCAATTGGTGGAGGAATTAGGGGTCAAGCCGAGGCTGTAATGTATGGAATTTCAAAATGTCTTGCCGAGTTTAAACCAGAAGTTCAAAAAATCTTAAAAGATTTAGGCTTTTTAACACGAGATGCGAGAATTGTTGAAAGGAAAAAACCTGGTCTTAGAAAAGCTAGAAAAAAGGAACAATACTCAAAACGATAATATTACTAGAATTTTATGTCTACTGCTAAAATAGAAACTCAAAATCAAGGTCTTGCTAGTCTTAAAAAGAGATCTGCAAGTGTTGATTTCCGTGTGGAGGGGGTTTCCCTTGAAAATAAAAGAATTTGCATAGCTCTCACAAAGATTTATGGCATTGGAAATACAGTTGCTCTAAAAATTTGTCAGGATTTAAAAATTAATCCAGATAAAAGACCATCAGATATGACCGATGAAGAGAAAACGGCAATTCGTGATTATATTAAAACAAACCTAAAAGTTGAAGGTGAGCTAAAAAAAGTTGTTATATCTAACATTCAAAGGAAGATAAACATTCAATGCTATCAAGGTTTAAGGCATAGATATAAACTTCCTGTTAGAGGTCAAAGAACCAAAACAAACGCAAGAACAAGGAAAGGTAAATCTAATCCAATCGCAAATAAAAAGAAAGTTACTAAATAATAAAGTATGGCAAATAAGGCATCATATAATAAAAAAAGCAAAAAAAATATTAAAGTTGTTAGCGTTGCTGAAATACATGTTCTTTCAACGTTTAATAATATCATTGTTTCACTTACCGACCCTAGTGGAAACCTACTTTCCCAATGCTCTTCTGGAATGGTTGGGGCTAGTGGTTCTAAAAAAGCAAGTTCCTACTTTGCAAGCATGGTAATTAACAAAATTTTAGACGCAGCTAAAACATTTAATGTTAAGGCTTTATCTGTTATTTTTAAAGGTCCTGGAATTAATGGGAGAGATGCAGTTGTAAAAGTGTTAAATGAAAATGCAAACAACTTTGCAATTACTTCTTTAAAAGATTTCACGCCAGTTCCGCACAATGGTTGCAGAGCTCGTAAAAGAAGAAGAGCGTAAAGCTTACTTCACACAAAACATAATATATAGTGCTTATGCAGATAAAAGATTCTTACACCTCTTTAAGTTTTCCTCGCTCTTTTGAGCAAACTATTGTTAAGGAAGGTTATAAATCAATTTTTACGACCTACCCAATTCAAAGAGGATTTGGAACTATCATCGGAAATTCTTTTAGAAGAATTCTACTTTCTTCAATAAGAGGAGTGGCGGTTGTATCAGTCAAATCAAGCAAATTCGTTAATCTTTATGCAACGGTAGAAGGCGTAAAAGAAGAATGTTTTTCTGTTATTGTCAACATTTCAAAGTTAATAGTAAAGATGGACTTGATAGAATCGGCTGTATTGAAATTATCCGCTACAAAAGCAGGCAATATTTATGCAGAAAGTATTAAAGCTCCTGGTGGTGTTGAAATTTTAAACAAAAACTTACACTTATTCACCTTAAATGAAGGTCATTCAATTGAAATTGAAATTGAAGTTGAGGCAGGAATTGGTCAAAAAAAGGCACAAGGTGTTGATATTATTGGCGGTAGAATTGAGGTAGATAGAATATATAGTCCTGTTGAAAAAGTGAGCTTTGATGTCTCTACGATGAATGATACTGCAAGCTATGGAAGTAAAAGCACATATGACAAGCTTGATATTACAATAGAAACAAATGGAGCTGTTCATCCAAAAGAAGCAATTGGTATGTCTGCCGTTATCGCTCGAGAATTTTTTGCTTGTTTTGTAGATTTCCCAGAAAAGAGCATTAATATTATCTCTTCGGGTCAAAGTGCGGTTAGAAATATAAATCACTATCTAAATATTAAAATTGATGACTTAGAGCTTTCTGTTAGGTCGGCAAATTGCTTAAAAGCGGAAAGAATACTTTACATAGGTCAACTTGTTACTAAGTCGGAATCTGAGATGTTAAAAACGCCAAACTTCGGTAAGAAGTCACTAGAGGAAATCAAGGCAATTCTTGTGACTATGGGACTTTCTCTCGGAATGTCTAAAATAAACTGGGAAATGCCAGAAGAAAATCAATAGAATAATTTATTAATTATATGAAACACGGAATTAACGGAAGAAAATTTGGTAGAGACACAAAACAAAGAAGTGCTTTACTTAGAAATCTTGCTACATCCTTAATTTTGCATGGTAGAATTATAACAACGCTGCCAAAAGCAAAAGACTTGAGACCATATGTTGAAAAACTTATTACAAAAGCAAAAAATAAAAGCTTGTATAGCATCAGACAAATTGAGAGTGTTCTTTACACTGAGGAAGCTAGAAAGAGACTTTTTGAAGTTATTGCACCAAAAATGGTAAATAGAAATGGAGGTTATGCTAGAATTTACAAATATGGCTTTAGAAAAGGAGACGGTGGAGCTAGGGCTATAATTGAACTTATAGATTGCTATTCCCAAAATGAAGAAGCTGTTGAAGTAAATGAATAAATTAGCAAAACTTTTATAAAATTTACTACTTTGGCAGTAATTATATCTAGAACCTCGGGCTATATTACCCAAATCTATTTCTAATAGTAAATATCATTTCAAAAAAGAGAATATTGATATTTTTTCATATTAAAAAAGGGACTTGCTAAATAATTATAGATAATACCTCCTCCTTATTAAGCAATATCATAATACTTGAGCTTTTAATCTAGCAAGATAATGTCTTA
>JBILVD010000111.1:0-2620 GCA_044370655.1 Candidatus Deianiraeaceae bacterium
TCGCGGTCGGTGCGAATGGCATCTATCAACCATTCAGGGTATCCGCCTTCCTTCATCTGGTCATCGGCCGCTGTGGTGAAATCGCCCGCCAACGATGGCATCATCCAGAACACCAGACACAATGCGGCCATACTTCCGCCTGCTATCAGCACATTCCTACGTAGGGTGGCACGGTCGTCAGCACTTAAGACAGCCTTTACTCCGAACACAGCCAAAATGGGCAGCACCAACTGCGGGATGACGAGCGTCATGCTAACAGCACGGAACTTGTTGTAGCCTGGCACATATTGAAAAAACAGGTCGGTCAATGGCAGAAAATGCTTGCCCCACGAGAGCATCATGCCCAGCACAAAAGCTGAGAGCAGCCACCACCGGTCGGCACCTTTGGCACTGATCAGGCCTAAAAGGGCCAAGAAGCAGATGACCGCACCCAGATATACCGGACCTGATGTGAACGACTGTGGTCCCCAGTACATCGGCATGTTCTTAATGATGCTCTTTGCCTGCGATGATGGCACCTGATTGTCGCGAAGGGCCTCGTAAACAGCACTCTTCTCAGTCAATGCGCCAGAAGATGCACCCCCGTTGAAATCAGGGATGAGCATTGTGAATGACTCGCCCATGCCATAGCTCCAGGCCAGGGCATAGTCTTTATCAAGACCCGAATTCTCTTTTTTAGAACTCAGTTCAGACCCCCCGCGCATGGTCTCCTTACCGTAATCGGCTGTGGTCCAAAGAGCCGAAATATTCGGGCTGATGCCTATAAATGCTCCAATGATGAGCGCCCCGGTAGTTTTGGCGAACGAATGGAGGTTGCCTTGCATCACCGCCTTGACCAGTTTCGCTGCTCCGAGCAGAACGATGACCAACAGCATGTAATAGGTGATCTGCAGGTGGTTAGTGGCTATCTGTAGCGCCAGGAACAGAGCTGTGAGCGTAGACCCGAGTACCACCCTGCCTTTGTAAGCCAAAAGGATAGATGCCACAACAGGCGCCATAAAAGCCATGGCGTGAACCTTGCTGTTGTGCCCAGCAGATATGACTATGCCTGAGTAGGAGGCGAAGGCAAAACCGAATGCCCCGATGAGTGCCAACCACCACTCAAGACCGAGCACCACACCAAGAAAGTACATTCCTGCCATTAGGAGGAAGAAGTAGTTCGCGGGCCGAGGGAGTCCGAGATCGAGTAGTTCGAGTGCCTTTTTTGCCCAATTGCCAGGGTACAGCACAGATATCTGATAGGCAGGCATGCCGCTGAACATGGTGCCTGTCCATAGCGGCTCTTCATGATACTGTTCGCGGTGCTCGCCTATCTCGCGGCTCATGCCTTTGAACTGTTTAATATCGTGTTGGTCCACCTCCTTGCCTTCAAGTACGGGGTGGGTATAAGCCAAGGCTATGGCCACAAAACTGAGGAGGGCCAACAGGTGGGGCAACAATGCGCGCAGGTTCATTCTGATAAGGTCGGTTTTTGGTCGGGCAAAGGAGGGAAAAAGCACGCTACTCTGAACCTCTTCAGGCATCAGCATCTTAAAATTAGGACCTCATTTAACAGGCTTTGGGTCAATGGGTCAGTCTTTGACCTCTTCAAACGAAACGTATTCACCTTCCTCCTCGCGGCTGCGGCCCTTTGACTTCTTCTGCACACTGACATCGCCTTCGGTATGAACGGTGCGCTGAGCTGCCTGTTGCTGCTCAAAGTGCTGACGCATCCGTTCATTCATACTGGCCTGCGCCTTGTCGGCCACCTTTCTTACCATAATGGGCAACAACAGCCTACCCAGGAACTTGAGCAAGTAGTAAATGCCTATAATGAGAAGGAGTGTACGTATGGTGTTCATGACCGCCCAAAGGTAAGGCTGGGCCATGGGTCGCATTATCGCACATCACAGGCTTCCCATGTCAGCAGACCTTGACGCCCTGCCCATCTTTGCCCCGCATTTCCGCACCACAAAATGACCCAGCGCAAACTGACCGGAGGCGATTTCATAGCCTGCACCACTCGGCCCGAACAGGTTTTCATACCTGAGGAATGGACCGAAGAACAGCGCATGATAGCTAAAGCCACAGAGGATTTCATTGTGGCCGAGATACACCCACGACTCGAGGAGATAGATAGCATGAAGGACCCTCGGCTGGTGCCCTCTTTGCTTGAAAAAGCGGGTGAGCTGGGCCTATTGGGCACATCGATACCCGAACGGTACGGTGGCTTCGGCATGGACTTCAACACATCTATGCTGATAGCTGAGAAATCGGCCATGGGTTTCTCGTTCGGCACCACTTTCGGGGCCCACACCGGCATCGGAACGCTGCCTGTCCTTTATTACGGAAACGAGGAGCAGAAACAGAAATACCTTCCCGACCTGGCTTCGGGCCGATGGAAGGCCAGCTACTGCCTCACCGAGCCCACAGCCGGCAGCGATGCCAACAGCGGCAAGACCAGGGCAGTGCTGAATTCCGAAGGCACACATTACCTCATCAACGGACAGAAGATGTGGATCACGAACGGTGGATTCGCTGATCTGTACATTGTATTTGCCAAGGTAGATGATGATGAGAATCTATCGGCCTTTATCGTGGAGCGCACCTATGAGGGGCTGAGCCTCGGTGCCGAGGAGAA
>JBILVD010000109.1:0-2553 GCA_044370655.1 Candidatus Deianiraeaceae bacterium
GTTAGAAACATGCCTTGTGGAAAGTTGGAACTCTAAATTAGGATATTATATTCCAGCCTTAGTTCGTAAAACTAAATGCTACTTCAAGTCTTTAAGAATAGTTAAGATGGCTATGGATTTTTTATGTATGTTTATGGCTATAATTAGATGTCAATCTCAAAAAACTTTAGTTATCAACTTTTAAAAATATATGTCTTTTGTAGGAAAGTTAAATAAAATAACTCTTTCAAGGCAAATATTGTTTTGTCTATTATTGGGGTTGCTTCTTGGGTTAATTTTTGGGTCAAAAGTTGCCTTTTTAAAGATTTTTGGAGACATATTCATAAAGCTAATCAAAATGGTTATTGTGCCTTTAACTTTTGTATTAATCACAGATGTATTCATGAATATGTCTAATGTGAGTAAAATTGGTAAAATTGCTTTAAAATGTATGGTTATTTATTTTTTAACAACAATTTTTTCAACTGCATTTGGAATTTTTATTGCCGAAGTGATAAAACCAGGAGTGGGAGTAATTTTAACGCCTGACTTTTTTGCAAATTCTGGATATACAGCTCCAAAAGTGCAATCTGTGAGTTTTGTAAGCATAATTGTTGGCATATTTCCATCTAACATCGTGCAATCTTTTTACAACTCAGACATACTTCAAATTTTGATTTTTGCTAGCTTTTTTGGTCTTGCAATTAATAAAGTGGGTAATGAAAGTGCGGCAGTTTCCATCTTTATTAAATCTTTAACTGCGGTTGTAATGAAAATAATTGATATGGTTATAAAGCTAACACCTATAGGAGTTTTAGGAATTGTTTCTTACATCGCAGGAACTCAAAGCCTTAATACTATACTTTCCTTAGGTTGGCATTTTATTGTGATTTATGGCTCAATTTTATTTATAATGTATATTTTCTATGGAATTCTATTGGGATTTTTTGGCTTAAATCCATTTAAGTTTTTCAAAAAAGTCTTTCAAGTTCAATATTTCACATTTTTAACTGCCTCTTCCGCAGCTTCAATACCACTTTCTAAAATTACTTGTGAGAGAAAGCTGGGAGTTTCTAGTGAAACATCAAGCTTTGCAATTCCTTTAGGAGCTTCTTTTAATATGAATGGAACTGCCCTACACTTAGGTGCAACATCAGTATTCTTAGCACAGGTGTTTGGTGCAAGTTTAGGTATTTTTGATTATATTCAAATTGTTGTCCTTTCTATGATATTAACATTAGGAATAGCGGGCATTCCTGGTGCTAGCCTTGTTGCAATGCCTATGATACTTTCAGCAATTGGAGTGCCAGTTGAGTATATTGCGGTTTATATTGGAATAGATAGATTTTTAGATATGGCAAGAAGTTCGTTGAATGTAACGGGAGATATTTTTACGACATTAATAGTTGATAAGACATCTGGAGAGTTGGATAAAAAAGTTTACGATAGCTCCGAGAATCCTGATGTATTTCAAATTCAAAATGAGCAAGAAAGGGCAAGCGATTTAGTATAAATCATCTTGCAACCAAACTTTTTACTATCTTATAAACGTGTTTTGCAATTCCGTCATATTCAACATTTACAAGAAAATTACTTGTAGTGTTTAAATGCTTTAAAGTTGTGCTCTCCCATGTATGAGGTATTATATTAAGAGAAACAACATTTCCTGTAAGGTAAGCAACGGTTAAGGATACTCCATCAATTGCAATGCTTCCTCTTTGCACTAACAAATTTTTACCATAATTAGAAACTTCAATTTTTACTCTTCTATCAGCACCAAAGGTCTCAATCCCAACAACTCTTGCAGTTTCATCTACATGGCCAGAAACTATATGCCCCCCTAGCCTATCTCCAAATTTAAGAGATGGTTCTAAATTAACGGGAGAGCCGGCCGAGAGCATTGTAAGAGTTGTTTTTTTGAGAGTATCTCCAGATATATAAAAAGACATATCCCTACCATTTTTTGCAGTAAGTGTAAGACAGCAACCATTAATTGCAATACTATCACCAATTTTAAAACTAGACTGGTCAATTATTGAGGATATTACAATTTTTTTACCATCCTCGTGCTTTGATATTTCTTTAACTAAACCTGTTGCTTCTATAATTCCTGAAAACATACTTGAAAATAAAAAATAATTAGTTTAAGATTAATTAAATTTATTTTAAAATCAAGTGGAGAAATATATTGAGTTTGGCAAAATCACGGCAACACATGGGCTAAAGGGAGAAATATTTGTAGATTGTTTTTTTAAAAATATAGAACATTTTTTAAATTTTGATCTTTTTTTAAAAGAAGAAGATGGATTCAAAAAAGTTAAAGCTATTAAAAATGGATTTAAAAAAGATGGAGTTATACTAAAAATTGAAGAGATTGAAAGCCTTGAAGTTGCAAAAAGTTTGGTGACAAAAATTCTTTATTCTCCCTATCAAGCTTTGACAAAATTAGATGATGGAATGCAAGATACTCACTTTGTGGTAGATTTAATAGGCTTGCAAGTTTTGATTGAGGGCTTTGAAGGGATTTATGGTAAAATAAATGATGTCGTAAATTTTGGTGGAGGGCCTTTGCTT
>JBILVD010000044.1:0-9774 GCA_044370655.1 Candidatus Deianiraeaceae bacterium
CTGTTATTATCTTCTCTTTGTTTTTCAAATCTTCTAACTTCTTACCCAATTTTTTTATAAAATAAAATATAGTAGTTAGAGGTATATCAAATATTCTTGATATATGTCTAAATCCCATTCCATTTAAATAACTCTTTATGATTTTTATTGTAATTTCTCTATCATATTTTGGTTTATATTCTCTAAAGTTCTTCTTGCAATCTTTACATTTAATCTATTGCTTTTTAGCAACAATACCTCTTTTAACAATATTTGATGATTTGCGATGATTTATAAACAATACATTCCTTCATAAATAAAACAATCATTTAGGTTGATGTTAAATTGATTGTTTTAAAATGTCTATGTATAATTTAGAACAAGTCCTTTTTGCAAATTAATTTTTGAACTCTATCTTGTTATTTAAAACAAGGGGGAGGATTTTTTTGACTTTTGCTTTTAAGCTTAGAAAATTGCCTTGGTTTTTGAGGATTATGGTTTTGATGTTTTTGGATAAATGTTTTTTTTGCTCTAGTAAAAGTTGCAAAGCGTTGAATTTTGCAAAATTAAGTGGGCTTCCTCCTCTTTTTATAAACCTTCTTTTCCTTATAAATAAAGGGCTTTGAAGGATTATTATGTAGTCGTAATTTAAGTGGGTTTTTTTTTCAAAAAGTAGAGGTATTTCAAAAAAACAGATTTTGAAGCCTTTTATTCTTTGAGATTTTTCAAATTGATTGAATTTTTGATGCAATTTTTTGTGTAATAACTCTTCAAGTTTTTTTCTTTTTATGGGGTTTGTGAGGGCTAAGAGGCGAACGTCATCCTTGTTTTTGACTTCTTTTTCAAAAATATTGGAGATTTCCTTTAAAATTAATGAATTTTGATACATTTTTGCAATTTCTTCATCAGAGCTTATAACGGGGAATTTGGCATTAAAAATTGTGCTTAAAACAAAGCTCTTTCCTGTTGCAATTCCTCCTGTTATAGCTATTTTAAGCATGATTTTAAAAAGCTTAACTCACCTTCTACAACCTCTGATTTTGATAGATTTTTTACGCTTAACTTTACTTTATTTGCAAAAAATTCTCCGTTTAAAATAGAGGACATCTCCGTTTTTCCAA
Source organism: Candidatus Deianiraeaceae bacterium (assembly GCA_044370655.1). Classification (GTDB taxonomy): domain Bacteria; phylum Pseudomonadota; class Alphaproteobacteria; order Rickettsiales; family Deianiraeaceae; genus CAZFPN01. The sequence goes on from JBILVD010000044.1 coordinate 1,101, forward strand.
CCACAAAAGCAAAGTTTTCAAATGCTTCTTTAGAGGCTTTTTCAAGACGCTTGCCTAAATTACCGCCTTCTAAAATTCTTGCATTAATTCCGTGAGAATGTAGGGTTTTGAGCAGTAAAAATGAGGCATTTTTCTCTTCTGATGAAATTGGTAAAATGAAGGTCATTTTCTCTCTTTTTTCCTGTAAATTAGATATTAAAGCTAGGCGTTCCACGCCACCTGCAAAGCCTATTGCGGGAGTTTCCTGCCCACCCATATCTTTTATTAGGCTATCGTACCTCCCTCCCCCTAAAATTGCTGATTGTGAGCCTAAAAGCGTGGTCGTGAATTCAAAAATGACACCTGTGTAGTAATCTAGCCCTCTCACAACGCCCTCATTTATGCAAAAATCAATGCTGGATTGTTGTAAAATTTCTTGAATTTCAAGGAAGTGTTCTACCTCCTCAGTGCTGTGACAAGAGCTTATTTTTGGGGCGTTTTGAGAGATTTTTTTATCTTCCTCGTCTTTTGAATCTAAAATTCTAAGTGGATTTTTGACAAGCCTTTGCCTGCTTAAGGTTGATAAATTGCTAGAATTATCTTGAAAATATGAGGTTAAAAGCTGTTTATATTTTAAAAGTGTAGATTTTGAGCCAAGATGGTTTAATTCAAGCTTAAAAGAGGAGGTATTTAAGCCGAAATTTCTGATCAAATCAAAAGCGAGGATAATCATCTGGGCGTCCTCACTTGCTCCCTTCCCTCCTATATTTTCAAAGTTTATTTGATGAAATTGACGGTATCTCCCTTTTTGTGGTCTATCGTATCTAAAAAGTTGCCCGAAAGAGAAGAAACGAGCGGGAGTTTTGAATTGGTTTTGAATAAAACTCCTCACAACTCCTGCTGTGAACTCTGGGCGAAGGGCGAGAATTTCACCACCTTTGTCTTCAAATTTGTAGATTTCCTTTTGCACAACGTCACTTTCATCTCCTAAATTACGCTCAAAAAGGCTTGCAAACTCTAAAATTGGCGTGGAAAGATGGCTAAACCCCCATAACTTTGCAACTTCATTGGATTTATTGATTATAAAATTAAATTTTTCTGCAAAATCTCCATAAATATCCTGCATTCCTCTTACACTTTGCACTTTTTTAAAAAAATAATAAAATTTGCTTGCAAAAATTGTAAATAGGTTATTTAATAAATCAAGTTATTTTTTTGAAATTTTATGTCTAGTATTGAATTAATCAAGAAACTTAGGGAAGAAATGGGGGGAATTGGTATGGCTGATTGCAAAAAAGCCCTAGATGAAACAGGCGGAAACTACGAGGAAGCAATTGCGTGGCTTCGTAAAAAAGGGCTTGTAAATGCGGCAAAAAAAGCAAGTAGAGTTGCGAGCGAGGGACTTGTTGCGGTTGAAATTTTTGGCACAAGTGCAAGCGTATTTGAGGTTAATGCGGAGACGGATTTTGTTGCAAAAAATGCCTCTTTTGTGAGCCTAGTTAAGGAAATATCATCCAAAACTAAGGAGGTTCAAAGTTTTGATGCTCTAAAATCTCATTTTAATGAAAAAATCTCTCTTGCAACCGCTTCAATAGGGGAAAAAATTGATATTAGAAGAATGGAAACGCTTGCTGTCTCTAAAGGCGTGATAGCATCTTACATTCACAATGCCCTTGAAGGTGAGAAAATGCTAGGTAAAATAGGCGTGATCGTGGGCCTTGAAAGTGAGGCAGATGCAGAAAAGCTAATGGATTTAGGTAAAAAAATTGGCATGCATATTGTGTCCTCTATTCCAAAATATGTTGAAAGAAGCGAGGTAAGTGCGGAGGAAATTCAAAAGGAAAGAGAAATTCTTACAGCACAAGCTTCAACAAGTGGAAAGCCTCAATCTGTAATTGAAAAAATGGTTGAAGGGAGAATGTCTAAATTTTATGGAGACTTTGTTCTTTTAGAGCAACCATTTGTGATGAACCCTGATATTACAGTAAAAGCTTTTGTTGAAGAATTTGGTAAACAAATTGGAAGTGCGGTTAAAATCACTGGATTTAAGATGATGAAAGTGGGGGAAGGGATGGAAAAAAAGGAAGATAATTTTGCAGATGAGGTTGCAAAAATGATTAGTAAATAGGTTGTGTTCTAAACGCTAACACTCTTATAATGCCTGATAAATCCCTGACTTGATTAATCAATTTATATTGCGTATTAGCACACCTCGTATTAGTGAAAATATTAATCACGTCACTCTCCATATTAACTCCTATTTCTAGCAACACAAACCTAGATTTTTGGGCTTTTTTTGCGATTTGTCTGTAAAAAATCAGTCCATCATATCCTCCTTTTAAAGCAATTTTTGGCTCAAAATCCTTCACTGTGCTACTTAGATTTTGCATCTCTCCAGTTGAAATGTAAGGTGGGTTGGAAACTACAACATGGCAGTTTAATTCAAAATCTTCCCTTAATACATCTGTAAGTTCAAATTGTAGGTTTGCATTTGGAGTAAGCCTATTTTTGTTGATTTTAGCAACTTCAAGAGCAAAAGAGGAAATATCGTACCCAACTACATTGATATTTGGAAGATGTTTTAAAATGGATATAGCAAGGCAACCGCTTCCCGTGCAAACGTCCGCAAGGCTTGAAAGTTCAAAATCTTTTAAAATTTTTATTGCTTCCTCTGCTAAAAATTCGCTCTCAGGTCTCGGTATTAAAACGCTAGGATTTACTTTAAATTCAAGCCCAAAAAATTCTTTTTTACCTAGTATGTAAGCAATTGGCTCCCCTTTTTGCCTTCTTTTTATTAGGGAGTTGTAGTTTTGAAAAATATTTTTTTCTAGCAATTTATCAGGATTTTCAAGTGCTAGATGCTGTAAATTTAAGGATTCCTCTAGCAAAATGCGGGCATCAAGCTCTGGAGAGGGAGACTTGGACTTTAGAGTTAAAACCCCAAAATGAAAGGCACTTTTAAGAGTTTGCATTGAGCTTTTTTAATTCGCTAATATCTACTTGGCCTTTCTCTACCTTTTCAACTATTTGTTTTGCGGAATTGAGGATGTCCTCACCTATATTAGCCTCAAAATTTTGTAATTCTGTGATTAATTCTTTTTTTGCATTCTCAAACTTTTGGCTTAGGTTTTTGTCAATTTCTGCTTGCCTTTGCTCTACAAATTGCTTTGTTTTTAAGGTTGAGGATTTTACCTTCTCGTCTGCTTCTTTTTTTGCATCAAGTATCATTTTATTATGCAAAGCCTCGAGTTTTTCTATCTCGGAAATGTTATGTTCATAAATGATAACTTCTTTTTTTATTTTATTCTCCCTTTGCTCTAAAATCTTTATCATTTTGGGGAAAAAATAGAACTGAATAAAACTGAAAAAGGCACCAAAACAAACAAAAAGCCAAAATATTTGAGATGGGAAAAATGTTAAGTCAAACTGCGGTAACATAAAAAATATTCAAATAATGCTTGATATTTAATTTGAATTGTTTTAAAAATCAAGAGAATTTAATTAAAAAAATTTTATGGAGTCGATATTACTGGTTTTGCAAATTGCTTTTTTAGGCTTTTTTGCTGGAGTGATACTAAATTTTATGCCTTGCGTTTTGCCTTTGATTGCAATAAAAATCGCAGGTTTTTCTAATACAAAAACAAAACAAGATGCAAAAATTATATCAATAACAACAACTTTAGGTATTTTGACTTTTTGCCTTGTTTTAGCAGGAATTTTTTCCACTTTTAACAACCTATACTGGGGCTTTCAATTGCAATTTCCAAGTGTGATTGCATTTTTGATATTCACTTTTGTCGTTCTTTTTGCCGTTGTTTTAGGTTTGATAGACATAAATCCAAAATTTCATATAAAAAAGCTTAAGTCTAAGGCTCTTGAGGGGTTTGTTTCGGGGTTTTTGATTGTTATTTTCTCGCTTTCTTGCGTTGCCCCTATTGTTGCTTCTGCGGTTTCGTTTGCATTCACTTTTAAGCACTCTTACGTTATTTTTGTTTGCTTGTTTTTTATGGGAATTGGTCTTTCATTGCCTTATATATTGGCGGGCTTCTTTGGTTTGAAATTTAGTATGAAAAATGGGGGGATTGGGGAGAAGGTAATCAAGTTTGTTTCTGGGCTTTCTGTGATTTTGACGCTTTTTTACTTGATGACGGTTTTAAGGTCGCAAGTGGGAAACGTGCTGACAATCCTGGTTTTTGGCATGAGTGTTGCCTTTGCTTTTTTGGTTTATCGTTTTAGAGCTGTTTTGACTTTTGTGATTGGGGCGGTTTTGATTGTCACTTTACCTTTTTTTACAAAAATGGAGCAAAAATTGGAGGTTCAGGCTTCGGTTCCGTTTTCTTTGCAAAATATAGAAAAATACTTATCAAGTGGGCATACTATATTCTTGAATGTGGAGGCAAGCTGGTGTATTACTTGTAAAACGAATGAGGTTTCGGCTTTTGGCACGCAAGATTTCAAAAGCTATCTCTCTAAAAATAATATAATTTACATGAAGGCAGATTTGACGATAAAAAACAAGGAAGTGGAAGATTTTGTGAAAAGTTTTGGGGGCTTTGGAGTGCCATTTTACTTGATTTTTGCGGGGAATGAGAGGGAGCATAAAATCTTGCCGCTTTTACTTACAAGTGGCACTTTAATTAATGAAATAGAGGAATTTAAAAATAAATATGCATACAAGAGAGGAAAGTAGAATTTTTGACGAGGTGAAAATAACCGTTAAGGCGGGTAAAGGAGGCAATGGATCTGCAAGTTTTAGAAGGGAGAAATTTATTGATAATGGGGGGCCAGACGGAGGAGATGGAGGGAGAGGCGGAGATGTGATTTTGGAGGCAAATTCTAACATAAACACTCTTATTCAATATCGTTTTAAAAAGCACTTTTTTGCCGAAGATGGTAAAAACGGAAGCGGAGCAAGAAGAACGGGGGAAAGTGGAGAAAACCTAGTTCTTGAGGTACCAATGGGGACGGAAATTTTAACCGAAGATGGTTCTCTTATTCACGACTTTACTCCTGAAAATCCAGTTTTTAAAATTGCCAAAGGGGGCAAGGGCGGGCTTGGAAACCATCACTTTAAGTCTTCTATTAATCAAGCTCCACGAAAAACAACTCAAGGGGAAGATGGGGAAGAGCTAACAATTCAGCTAAAATTAAAAATGATTTGCGACATAGGCTTACTAGGCATGCCAAATGCGGGAAAAAGTAGCTTTTTAGCAAGCATTACCAATGCAAAACCAAAAATTGCGGGGTATGCCTTTACAACTCTCTCTCCGAATTTGGGTGTTTTTGAGGCGAACTATAAGCAAATTGTGATAGCGGACATTCCTGGAATTATTGAAGGAGCGAGCGAAGGAAGAGGTTTGGGGCAGAAGTTTCTTAAACATATTGAGAGATGTAGAGCTTTGTTTCATCTTGTTGATTTATCAAATGATGATTTTATTAAGAATTATAAGGCGATTAGGGGGGAGATAACGAATTATGATTATCAAAACAAAATTACGCCTTTTGGAATTAACGATAAAAAGCCTGCTATATCAGAGAAATTAGAAATTGTAATTTTGAATAAGGCGGACTTACTAACAAAAGAGGAGGTACAGGGTCGTTTGTCAAGTTTTAAGAAAGAATTTGCTGGGACGGAGGTTTTTCTTTCCTCTAATTTCACCCGTGAGGGGCTTGAAAATATAACTCAATTTATTTTAAAAATGATGCGATAATTTCTGAAATTCCTTCGTTTGATTTTACAAAATTAAAGGCGTTTTTTCCTAACTCTTCTCTTTTGCTTTTATTTTCAAGAAGCTCTAGAATGATGTCTTTTAAGCTTTCTACTGTTGCAATTAAAACTGCATTTTGAGCTTTAAATTCTTCCACCACTGCTTTACATTTAAAGTGATTTTCTCCAATTATCACCGCCTTTCCAAAAAATGCAGGCTCTATTATGTTGTGCCCACCAGCAAAATTTAAGCTCCCTCCTATGAAAACTATGTCTGATTTTGCGTAAAAATCAAGGCTTCTGCCTATTTTATCTACAATGTAGACCTCCCCTACTCTTGGTTTTTCAAGAGAATATTTAACTGCGTTTTTTTGCAAATTTGCGGTAATTTCGGGGATTTTTTCAAGATGTCTAGGTATTAAAATGCAAAGGCTGTCTTCTCTTGATGTTACGAGTTTTATTGCGTTTGTTATTGCTAAGTCTTCCACTGGGTGAATGCTGGCAAAACACACGACTTTTTTGTCACTTATGTCAAATTCTAAATCTTTTGCTATAAAGTTTGCATCATACTTCAAATGCCCTACAAAATGTATATTTTTAACGCCAATGGAGGATAGCTCTTTTGCAAGCACTTTTGAGGATGGGAATATTTCTGTAAATTTGTTTAAAATTAGGCAAAAAAGCTTGGGGTATTTTTTCCATTTTTCAAGGGTTTTGGGGGAAAAGCTGGTGTTGATGGAGAATATCTTGCTAAACTTAGAAGCTTCGTAAATCATATTAAACCAAATTTCGCTTTCCACAATTGCACATACATCTGGTTTGAAGTGCTTTAGAAAGCGTCTTACTGCTAGAATGCTGTCAAGTGGGGCAAATTGATGAAAGGTTTCAAACTCTCTCAAGTTAGGTTTAAAGGCGTTTGCGGAGGTTATAGTCCCTGATGTTATAATCACGTTTGCTCTTTTGCTTAAAACATCAATTAGCTTACTCACGGAGTTCATCTCCCCAACGCTTGCAACATGAAGCCAAATTAGCTTACCTTGCGGTCTCTTTTTTGTGTAAATACCGAGCTTCTCCTTCCATCTTTGTTTGTCTTCCTTGCCTTTTTTAAGCCTGATTTTTAGAAGAATAATTAAGATGGGGTGGGCTAGCAATGTTAAAAATGCGTAAATTTTGTATAAAAAAAATAACATATTTTGCTTACATAGTTTTGCTTTACGATTTAAAATTTGTAAAACTTATATTTAGTAAATATGGACTTAATTAAAATTGCAAGCAAAATTGATGATTTTGAAAAAGATTTAACTTTCATCAAAAACAAGCTTGAAATAGCGGAGGAGAAAATAACTCTAGGGCTTAGTGCAAACTTTGAGGTTAAAAGTGTTGAAAATAGCTCGCAAAATGACAGTGAAGATTTTATCAATTTTCTTAGAACGGGAGAGGTGAAAAGTGAAGGTATTATGGAGTTTAAATCTCGAAAAGGTGTATTTGAGGGGGGAATTCCTGTTTCTTCTAACTCGTCAAATTTAATATCTCTTCATCTAAGTAAAATTTCTGTATTGAGAAAATTGTGCAAATTTCAGGCGATTTCCTCGGATAGTTTTGACGTTATAATAGAGGAAAATGGTGGAAAGGCAACATGGGGGACGCCAGATGATAAAGAGCCTTTTGTAAAGAAGTTTATTAAAACATTTGAACTTGTTGCGGAACCAAAGGCGACTTCTAAGTTGATTGAGGATGTGAGGATTGATGTGGAGAAGTTTATGTCTGAAAAAATTGCAGAAAGCTTTGCAATTGCGGAAGATGATGCTTTTTTAAATGGAAATGGAGTGGAATGCCCTACAGGTATTTTAACCTTGAAATCTGGTTCAAATGCAAACTCAATTGAAAGAATTGAGGGGGCTATTACCACTGAAGTTATTTGTGATGTAATTGACGCACTAGACCCATTTTATGCTAATAATTGCGTATTTTTGATGAACAAGGAGGTGGAAATGAAGGTTAAAGCTTTAAAAGATGTGAATGGTAGAAACATTTGGCAACCGAAAATTATGCAAGGGGAGTTTAACACGATTTTTGGCTTACCTATTTATATCAGTAATTTTATGCCATCTAATCAAATTTTGTTTGGTAATTTTGAAAAAGGATATACAATTGTTGAAAAGGTGGGGAATTATATGATGAGAGACCCATACACTCAAAGACCTTTCATTAAATTTTATACTTCTAAAAAAATAGGTGGAGATGTGGTGGACGGCAACGCATTTAAGATTTTAAAAATTAAATAATAATAATGTTAGCAGATTGGTTTTTTCTGTTTTTTTGGATATCGTTTAGAATTTCCAGGGCTTTTATTTGAAGATCTGGTTTATTTTCTAATAATTGAGAAATCATCTTTGTTGCGGATTGATTATCAATATAAGAATATTTAGTTGCGAGCTGAAAAACATTCAACAATTTTTTGAGAGTTTCATTTGGAAGTTTATTCCTTTCATCTTGTTTAAAAAAAGTATTTATTTTCTCTGTCAAAGGTTTATTATTTCTAAAATCTTTTAAAAGGCCTTGTTTTTGGTTGGATATTTTAATTTTTTGATTTACTTCGTTGCAAGTATTTAAAATTTTTTGATTTCCTTCGTTGCAAGTATTTAAAAACTTATCGCCTCTAAGCATAGATTTTGAAGCAATTGTCTTTTTGTTTTAATTGTGTTTTGCAATTTTTTAATATTTATATTATTAGGTGTAGAGTTTTTTTGTAAATTATTAGCATTCTGGTTATCTTTATTCGCAAGATTATTGGCATCCCCTTTTTTATTGTTAACTGTAAGGTTTTGTGTTAAATTAGTTTTTTCATCTTTTAAAAACTTATTAATAACCCCAACTTCGTTTAAGAAACCAGTTGCAAACTAACATCTTCCAATAAAACCTTAAATTGAAAACAATAACTTTTTAAAGGATATATGAATAGTCTGCAACTTACCTCTATTTTTACAA
>JBILVD010000045.1:0-9765 GCA_044370655.1 Candidatus Deianiraeaceae bacterium
TATGGAGCTTAACTTCAAATGGTTTTTCCTTAAAAATCAGGCTATCTTGCCCCCTTTCCGCATTTCTTTCTCCTGATTTTATTTGATTGTTTTTAATTCTTTGTTCGCTCACTTTCACAGCTTGAACGGAGCTATCAACCCCTATCCACCTTCTACCAAGCCTATCCGCCACTGCAATTGTAGTTCCACCACCGACGAAAGGGTCAAGAACTATGTCCCCCTCATTTGAGCTAGCTTTGATTATTCTCTCCAAAAGTGCCTCTGGTTTTTGGGTGGGGTAGCCGATTGCTTCTTTTGAAGAGCCTTGAATTACATGTATATCATTCCATATAGTATCAAGTGGCATACCATCTTTTTCGTCTAAATATCTTCTAACTCTAGGAATTCCATTTTTACCAAATTCTATAAGATTATTTTTTAAACCTTCATCTATTTTTTCTTGAGACCAAATCCAATGTTTGCCAGACGGAGGTTTTAAAATCCCCCTATTGCCAAAATTTCTTTCTGAACCTTGACCAGATTGAGTAAAGTCGGATAGTGTATATTTTCTTCCCTTTGCATCGGTATTTTTGTAGAATTTTTTAATATAATCTTCGTTATAGTCGCTATATTGCTTATTAAATGAAAAATTATTAGACTTTGTATAATAAAAAATAGTATCGTTACTGACTGTATATCCATCTTTTGTTTGTTTTTTAACTGATGTCAATCTCTTCCAAATAATCTCATTCCTAAAATTCTTCTCACCAAACAGAGGGTCTAAAATCAACACCCTTATGTAGGCATCCGCGTGATGGTCGCAGTGCAGATAAATTGAGCCTGTCTTTTTTAAAATTCTATGCATTTCCACCACTCTCTCCTTTAACCAAGAAATATAATGATTTATCCCGCCTTCCCATCTATCTTTAAAGCTCCTAACTTCGCCTTCATCTCCCCAAATAACCTCATAATTTCGGTTGGAGAAAAAGGGAGGGTCTAGATATATCAAATCCACGCTTTCACTAGGTAGAGACTTTAAAACTTGAAGATTATCCCCCAATATCAACTTATTTTCCATAAAAACTCATTTTTTATTATAGCTATTTCACAGCCTTTCAAAAATCAACAAAGTTTTGATAAATTTACTTTTAAACTTAATGATAATAGCTTTTTTACTAGCTAATTTCAAGATGTATAAAAGGTTTTTTGCTTTTAATAATATTTTTACTAGGTTGTATTTTTCAACCTTAACTTTTTGATGTATGATGATTTCTTGGCTTACTTCTGCGGTTTTAAAAAATTTGTATAAAGTCTTCATAATATGTGTCATCATTTTTTTAGGTATCCTTAAATTTTTAAGGAAAATTTTTATAGTTTGGTATATAAATGTGAGGTATGGAAGCAAAAAGTGAAAAATTTTTGTGAATTTTTTGTTAATTTGGTAAAAGCTAACACGAAATTTATATTGAATTTTAAAATAAATTAAATAGATAAGGTTTTAGATATCTAATTATTTTAGAATAAATGAGAAGTTTGTTTGTAAATTCCGCCTTTCGCCATCAGGAGTGTGATAATGTGATTTCCTTCCCTAGTAAAACCATCTGCTCTCAAGTGGGGAGCTTTGTTTCAAGGTATGCAAAGCTTAAGAATGTTTCTATAATTACTTACAATAATTTTAAAGGGGAGGTGGAGACGCTTTATAACTCTCCGCATTCAATGGTGGAAGGGCTTGTGAAAAGGGCAAAAATAGGGGAGGGGGATTTAAGCTTTATACCTAAAATTAGGAATATGTTTCCTAAAAATTGGGAATTGCAAAAGTTGTTAGATGGTTTGGAAGATGAGATAGAGGCTTTTAGGAGGGATTGACTATTACTGGCTTTTATTGACTATTGGCTTTCCATTTCAAGAAGGGTTTTTTTAATTGCCTCTTGTGGGTTTGCACTTTTTGTGATTGGTCTTCCTATTACTAGGTAGTCTGCCCCTTTTTGAATTGCTTCTTTTGGGGTTAAAGTTCTTGATTGGTCGTCTTTTTCTTTATACCATATTGGTCTTACTCCTGGAGTGATGATTTTAAGGGATGGAAAAAATGTTTTAACGTAGCTTGCTTCAAGTGGGGAGCATATTACACCTGAAATACCTGCTTGATGGGAGAGGGAAGAAAGATGTAAAACGGAATTTAAGACTCCGCCTGATAGTATATTTTTTTTGTAGAAGTCTTCACTTCCTGCTTTGCATTCTAATTTAAGGTTAAATTTCTCTAGCTCTTTATTTGCAAGTAAAATTCTGTCCTTCTCTGCCTTGTAAAGGTGCGTCCAGTAATTTAAGGTGTTATTTGCAACATCTACCATATTTTTTAATTTTGCAATTATGAGTTTTGATGTGGCTTCGTTTTTAGATTTTGTAAGGCTGTTTAAAGCACGCATAACAACCATGGCAAAGGGAAATGTAACTCTTGCCCCCTCCCAAATATCAACCTCTGATGTGCTTGTTAGAACTGTCACTCCAAAAAGATTTATTCTAGACTGCCTTGTTGCCTCTCTTGCATCTTCCATCATTTTTAAGCCACCGCTTGCATGAATTGTGAGGATTTCAACTCCTTTGACATTTTGAAGTAGAGTAGAGCAAGATTTTGCAACCGTGTTTGGTATATCATGCAATTTTAAATCTAAGAATATGGGCACTCCTAGATTTGCAATTTTGTTGACACCTTCTGCTCCAAAAGAGTAAAAAAACTCCATTCCAAGCTTGAAAAAACCAATGTCATTTTTCACAGCATTGCAAAGCTCAAAAGCCTCGGTAAAATTACTTTTATCAACTGCTAGAATGAGGCTTTTTTTCATAAAACACTAAATTGAATGTTTAATAATTGCCGATAATTGTGCTATTGCCTGTATTTTTGAGCTATTCTTTCTAAAAAAGAGGGAAACAAGCCTGCTTTCGCCTGATGGCATTTCGTAGTAATTTATTCCATCGTCATCCCTCAAGCTAAGCATTGGTAAAATGCTTATTCCGTCTCCTTGCCTTATAATTTGCTTAATTGCCTCAATGCTGGTTGTGAAAACGGTTGTTTTTTCTCCACGAATTTTAATGTTATGATGGCTACATATCTCTTCAACGTTGCCTGCCATGCAGTGCCCTTCTTCAAGTAAAATGAAATTCTCTTTTTTGATTATTTCTTTTAAATCGTTTTTTTGGAGAAAGTTAGAGTTTAGTTTGTAAGTTTTGGGGGTAGCAAGGAAGAATTTTTCCTTATAAAGAGGTATGGTTTCAACGTTTGAACCAGGTATTGTTTTTTTTGGATTACAAAACTCACTAGAAGCGATTATTATGCCATCAATTTTGCCTTGGTTTAAGTCTAATATTAAATCTTTAGTTTTTCCTTCAGTGAATGTAATTGATATGTCATTTAAATGTTTTTCAACACTTGATATAATTTTAGGTATCAAATAAGGGGAGATTGTGTATATGATGCCAATTCTAAGATTTTTAGCATCATTTTTTATAGATTTAATTACTTCAAAGTTTTGCAAGATTATCCTTGCGTATTCAATCACTTTTTCCCCCTCTTTGGTTGTGATTATACTTTTTCTAGTTCTTTCAAAAATTTTAACGCCAAGAACATCCTCTACTTTTTGTATTTGCATACTAAGTGCAGGCTGACTTACGAAACACCTTTTTGAAGCCTTGATAAAGCTTTTTAGCTCATCAACTGCTATTATATACTCAAAATCCCTAATGTTCATTTCCTAAATATCATTTAATTAAAGTCTAATTTTAAAATGTTGCTTTTTCAAGCATTTTTATTAAAAATTACTCAATAAAAGCTTAAAACTTATTATAGTTAAAAGTCAAACTATAGTTAATATTTACTAATATAAATTGCATTTTACCACTACATTTCTATTTTTTATAATTTTCACAAATAAATACCTTAAATAAATTTCCCATCTGAATCTCGGATATCAACCTCTCAGTGCTTGTTTGTAAAATATGTTTTTTTGCTTCATCTTGCTCTCTTGAAAGGGCTAGATTTAGTTTTTCATTTATTCCTATACTTGTTAAAAAATCTCTTTGAGTGATTGGAGGAAAGGCGTTTATTCTTTCTTCTTTTGCAATATGATAGAGCAACTCAAAATTTACAAGATAGGTAATATCTGCCTCTCCTATGTTTTGCAATACATCATTTTTTTGATGATTTTTGACAGATTGTAGTGTAGATAGAAACTCTGTTTTGATGTATCCGTAATCAATTGTTAAAACAACCCCGTTATTTTGCTTGATTTTACGCATTAATTCAAAGAATATTTCTATCACATCATTTGAAATTTCAACAATTTCACCATCTTTTATGATTTCTTCTTCAATTCCCATCAATTCTAAATGCTTTTTGATTGGAATGCTGTAATCAAAATGAGTGAAGCCAAACTCAAAGCCGTCTTCCTCTTTGTTTGTGATGCAAACCTCATGCCATTTACCACTATATTTAATGTATTGATTGATTGGAAATGCGTCAAAAAACTCGTTAGAAAAAACAAACACTATATCATTTTTAGATGTAGGAATTTTTTTTAGAGCATTTATAGCTTTATCCTCCCATTGAATTTTGACTTTATCTTGAAACTCTGACACTTTTTCTTCCTGTTCTTTTTGTAATTTAGGAGATATTTCAACAAGAGTGATTTCTAAATTTTGCAAAAATTCTGGCACTTTGCTAGCAGTTTTTAAAAAATCTCTTATGAAAAATCCGTTTCCTGCTCCAAGTTCAACAAAATGAATTTTTTGTCCCTTCTGCCAATTTTTTTTGAATTGATAGATGAAAAATAGGCTTATCATCTCGTTAAATAAGCTTGAAATTTGGGGAGCAGTTACGAAGTCTCCCCCCATGCCAAATGGATTTTTCTTTTGATAATATCCAAACTCGGGGTGGTAAAGTGCAAGATTTATGAAGTTGCTAATAGAAAGAAAACCTTTTTCTTTTATAATGTTCTTGATAATTCTTTCTAACATATTTAGTTGTCCAATTTTTTATTTTGCTCATCTATTTTGGTTGCGTTTTCAAGCTTTATTTCCTCCAAATCCTCTTTATAAGATTTTTCATCAAAATTCTTAGCTCTTTCACACCAAAGAGAGATTAAATCGTAAATTACTCGTTTATCAGACTCCTTCTCGGGCAATTTTTCTACCATTGAATTCAAAAGCAAAATCATTTCTTCAAACATATAAAACTCAATGTCCGCAGTTTTAAATGCGATTTCGAAGTATTCTTCAATTTCATAAATACGCTCTGCAAATTTGTCAAAATTTTTATTATTGATTAATTCAAGGCGATAAATTTCAAGTTCAATTTTGGCTTTTTCGTAATAATAAATACCCTTTTTACCCCCTAAGGAAATTGCATTTGATATATATTTTGATGCCTTTTTTATCCATTCTAAAACTAATTTATTTTTTACATCTGGAGTTTTGGTTGCAAGCTGATAAAGAGTGATTGAAAGATAGTAATAAAGCCTTCCTTTTTCTTCTTCTGAGAGGTGATATTTTTCTGCGTTTTTAAGAATTTTTTCATACTCAAATACTCTTTCACTTAAATCTGGTTCATGAGAAACGGCAACAAGTTCAAGATAATATTCAGATACTCCCTTAATTTCTTTAATTATTTCTTCATATTTCTTTTGCATTTCTCGGTAATTTTCTTCAATTTTGCCTCTATTAACATTCATTTTAGAGAATGTATCTTCAATTGTTTTGTGGTATTCTTCCGAGAATTTTTCTCTGTCTTCCTCGAGCATATTTTTGTATTTTTTTATCTCCTCCCTGTCTTGCTCTAGAAGGTTTCTAAGTTGGTTACGCTCCGCTTCAACATCTTTGCTGTTTTTCCAACCTTGCATTGTAATTGCCCATAAAACAAAAGATAGGAGAATGAAAACGACGTCTAAAAATACATTTGTATGCTCCCCAATTGCAAGCCTACCTGATATTTTTTCTTCAAGGATTTTATCTTGAAATTCAAGATTAGAAACATCTTGCTCAATTTTAATTAATCTCCCTTCTAGAGTTTTAATTGTAATTGTGTCTGTCATTCTCTATCTTTCGTTGTTTGAAAAATTGCCGTAACTTCAACTGCCGAGTTTAATGGAAGAGAGTGAACTCCTAGTGCAACTCGTGTATGCTTTCCTCTCTCGCCTAGAACTTTTACTAGTAAATCCGAAGCTCCGTTTGCAATTTCTGGGTGCTTTTCAAAACCTTCAATAGCATTGATGAAAATTTCTAATTTAATGCAGGACTTAATTTGAGATATTTCATCATCAAGAGCTAATACAAGTTGGTTTAAAATATTCAACATGCAAAGCTCTGCCCCTTTTTTTGCCTCTTCAACTGTAAGTTCTACCCCAACTTTTCCTTTATATAAAACCTCCCCGTCTTTTATTGGAAGTTGACCAGAAACATAGATAGCACAATTTAAAACCTTTGTTTGAACATAATTTGCAATTGGAACGATTGGTTTTGCAACTTCAAACCCTAGTTCAATTAATTTTTGCGTTATTGTGCTTGTCATAATTGAAGTAAATTATTTAGAGATTTGAGCGTCTAGCCTAGCTCTTAATTCTTGTTCTGATATAAGACCTCCAATAAATTCATCTCCAATAATCATAGCTGGAGTTCCTCTTATTCCTATATCTTTACCTATTTTTAAGTTTTCCTCTATTAAGCTTTTTTGTTTGCTTGTTTCAGAAAATTTAATTGTTTTACCAGTGATTTCTTTAATTTTTTTGATAATTGCTTCTTCTGTAGCTTCAACTTTAAATAATGCTTCATGAACTTGGAAGAATTTTTGAGGACTTGCCTCAAAAGCTTGTAGGCTTGCAATTGCAAGAAGAGATGAAACTGGGCTTAAAATTGGGAAGTCTCTAGCTATAAATTTAACATTTGAAGAGTATTTTTCTTCTTTCATTATGTTAGAAAAAATGTCTGTTAAAGCGTTGCAGTATCCACACTTATAATCGTAAAATATTACAACTTCAACTTTAGCATCTGTTGAACCAAAGAAAGGAGCGGATTTACTAAAAATAACATCTCTTTTTTTAGCCATTGTATCTTTAAAAGCGTTTTGTGAACTCTCCATCTCTTTTTTATATTCTTTTTCTTGCTCATATTGTAATCCCTTCACAACTGCAAGTGGGTTTAAGAAAAGATTAGAAATTGAAACAGGAGCAAATTGAACAATTAAAACAAAGAAAAATAGCGTTAAAGCGGAGTTTAACAACATTTTCAAAAGACATTTCACGTTTGTATTCATATGTAAATAAAATTAAATATTAGTGAATTTAATTAAATGAATTTTTTTAAAAATCAAGCTTTTTTAAATAAAACTCGCAATTTCCTACAATAAGGCTTGACTTTTCTAAAAACACATTGTATTATATAGTATAAATGATATTATTTTTATGAGTGCTTTAAAAATAGCTAAAAGATTTAGAAGTGAAAAGGAATGTTTAGATTTCCTAATTAAAAAAAGATGGAATAACGAACCTAAATGTGCTTATTGCGGTTCTGATAAAGTTTCTTTGCATAAAGAAGAAAGCCAAACAAGTAGATTTCAATGCTCTTCTTGCAAAAAATCTTTTTCCGTTTTAGTTGGAACTATTTTTGAAGGAACTAAACTAAGCCTTATTAAATGGTTTTCCGCTATTGCAATAATGATTGAAGCTAAAAAAGGGATAAGTGCAATGCAAGTTTCAAGACATCTTGATATAAACAAAAACACTGCTTGGCTTATTTGCCATAAAATCAGAAAAGCAATGAATGATAAAAACCTCTCTGCTTTCGGTGGTGTAGTTCAAATGGACGAAACATACATTCACACAAACAACGACGATGAAGATAAAAACAGCGGAGGTGGAAAGCAAATAAGAAGCAAGAACACAACGCCAGTTGTTGGAATGTCTTCAGGAGGTAAGATAAAAGCTTTTGCTACTAAAAACATTATGGCAGGTACGCTACTTCATTTTGCAAGAAGAAATATAATTGAAGGAGCAACAGTTCACACTGATATGAATGCTTCTTATAATAACTTTAAGAACTGGTTTAAACACGATAAAGTAAAACACGCTGTAGAATATGTTTCTGCTTCAGGGGTTCACACAAACACAGTTGAAAGCTTTTGGGGATTGCTTAAGAGAGGTATAAAAGGGCAGTTTCATCACATAAGCAAGAAATACGCACAAGCTTATATAAATGAGTTTGAATTTAGGTTCAATAGAAGGGGGTTTAAGAGTGATGTTATTTTTGATGAGGTTCTATTGAGGGGATTGGGGGTTTAGAGTTTATTTGGTACTACTAATTCTATTTTATATTGGACACCATATTCAATAATAGCTTCAAATGATTTCACTTGATTGCAATGCCATTGATTTTCAATTTGAATATAAGCATTATTTAGACCTCGCAACATAATGTGATATGTAATAGGAGGTTTCTCGTAAAAATATAACAAAAAATGAATTTTTACAGTATTGTTATTATAATATATGATTGGATGAAAATTTGAATTCTCAACCAAGTCTTTATTTACCTTAAAATCTTCGTGTATAAAGCCTGCACCGTTGTGATTGCCCCATTTGAATATATATAAAGTTTCTGTATCTTTTAACTGTGTTTGTTTTATGCTATAAAATTTCTCAAAAAGATTTAATCCCATATTAAGTAAAACCAAAATTACCATTATACTTATAACAATTGTAGGAGCTAATCCTAAAAAGTTAATTAAATTGCTATAAAATGTCATAATACCACCTCCAATAAATGATAAAACCCAAATGATAGTTTGGACGATTCCACGCATAATATTAATTTTTTGCAATGCTTTAAACATATTTTCTTTTTCATAACTCTTCTCATATCTAATTTAATTAATTCTCATTTGTCAAGCCTTATTGTAGGAAATTGCGAATAAAAAATAACGATTATATACAATTTGACTTTTTATGTTGACAAATAACTTTTAAAAACTTATAATTACTTACTTATTGATTATTATAATAGTATTACTTTTTATTATTGCTTGCCAAAATTTTGCAAGAGGTGGAATGCAATATAAATATTTTCAAGATTTATATTATGAAATGCTTTGCCTCAAAATAGAAATGAAGGGGTTAAATAGGAATAACAACTTTAATGGTTCTCAAGTTAGAGAAGAAGAGTGATTTTTTAATATTTTTAATTTTAAAATCTATAAACAAATAATCTTGCTTACCAGTATATTGTATTACTTCATCACTTTCATTTCTTAATTTACTTTGAAATATATACGTTTTTTCTGTGTCGCAAGGAAGTAAATTAATAGATTTTTTTAATTCAGGATAAAAAACATAACCCATTATGCCGTCTTGATTTTGTTCGTAAGAACGTATTTTAAGCTCACTATTTTTATTTTTTACATATATGTTATGAATTTCAATATTGTATGTTGTTTTGTTTATTAAAGTCATTTCAAGTCTAAAACTTTCATTATCTAGCGTTGGCGAGCCAAATAAAACTCTTAAATTAAAATGCTTTTTATATGTGCAAAAATCATAAATATAAGCAATAATTTTTCCAAGAATAGGAATTGTAATTTTAAAATCTGCCATATAAGTTTAAATTTTCAGCATATTTATCTATAATTTCCTCAAAAATAGTTCCCACCATAACAGAGAAAGACTTATAACAAGATTGACATTGATGTCTTTTTAAGTGCTTAGATACTTTAGAACTTTTACAATAAACACATTTAACGCCGTCCTTCCA
>JBILVD010000024.1:0-14779 GCA_044370655.1 Candidatus Deianiraeaceae bacterium
TAGAGAAATTTAAAAAAACATACAAAAGAGAACCCAAAGATAGAGATATAATACTTGATTTTAAAGGCTCTCTATCTGGAAGTGTTTGGTATATTAAAGTTGTTGACCCCAAAGCCAAAGAACGCATCGGCTACCCCACCCAAAAACCAGAGGCACTCCTAGAAAGAATAATCAAAGCTAGCTCAAATGAGGGGGGCATAGTTCTTGACCCTTTCGTAGGGGGAGGCACAACTCCAGCAGTGGCAGATAAACTAGGCAGAAGGTGGATAGGCGTTGATAGCTCCGTTCACGCTATTAAAGTGAGCGAACAAAGAATTAAAAACAATCAAATAAAATCAGGGGAAAGAAATGCGGAAAAGGGGCAAGATAGCCTCATCTTTAAGGAAAAACCATTTGAAGTTAAGCTTCATAAATACGACTACGAGGAAATTAGAAATATGAACGACCGCAAATTTGAGTTCTTCATAATAGAGGCTTTTGAAGCGGGCAGTAAAGTGAATGCAAACCCGAATAAATACTATGTAGATGGCTACACTAAGGCGCTTAACATTCCTATTCAAGTTAAAAGGCAAGATGGCGTTGGCACAAAAATTGTGGATAATATGATTACCGCTTCAAGAACGGAAGATAAAGAGCGGTTTGAAAATTTGCTTAAACAGGGGGAGCCTGTGGGAATTATCATCGCTTTTAGCTTTGCAAAAACAACATTTGAGAGAGTGGCGGAATTAAAGGCAAAAGGAGAAGGTTTAATAAAGCTTGTGAAGGTGGAGGACATCATTCCTTTAAAGCAAAAGCCTAAGTTAGAGCTGGAGTTTGAAGATGGCGGAGTGAGTGAAAAGGGGGAGAGAATTTTGCGGTTTTTTGCCAAAACTAGTGAGGTTTGTGAGTTCTTTCAATGGGATTTTGCCTTTAAGGAGGAAGTGGGCTTTAATGCAGGTGTGATGATGGATAGAGAAGGTAAGGCGGAGTTTAATTTTGCGAAAGGAGAGCATTCTATTTGCTGTAAGGCTGTGGATAGCGACGGAATTGAAAAGCAGGAGGTTATGAGGCTTGTTGTGAATGGGGCGGTGAAGAGGATGTTATGATAATTT
Source organism: Candidatus Deianiraeaceae bacterium (assembly GCA_044370655.1). GTDB lineage: Bacteria > Pseudomonadota > Alphaproteobacteria > Rickettsiales > Deianiraeaceae > CAZFPN01. Next base: position 1,092 of record JBILVD010000024.1, read on the forward strand.
TAGGTCATTTTAAAACATTAAATTTTATCTGCAAAAAAATTTGAACTTTCTCTTGAAAGAAAAAATCTTTTAAGATAAACTTTAAATTATCACTTTTTTAGTTATGTCATATATTGCACTTGCAAGGAAATATCGCCCGAAAAATTTTGCTGAACTTGTAGGGCAAGGCGTTTTGGTTGCAACGCTTACAAATGCAATTGAAGAAGGCAGAGTTCATCACGCTTTTCTCTTAACTGGAATTCGTGGAGTAGGAAAAACTACCACAGCAAGAATTATAGCAAAAAACCTAAATTGCGAAAAAGGGGAAACTATAACCCCCTGTGAAGTTTGCCCTAATTGTGTTGCAATTAAAAATGGAAGCCACCCTGATGTTATAGAATTTGACGCCGCAAGCAACACAGGTATAGAGGATGTAAAGGTTATAATCTCAAGCACTCATTATGCACCAATAATGGGTAGAAAAAAGGTATTTATAATAGATGAAATTCATATGCTCTCCACAAAAGCATTTAATGCACTTCTTAAAACACTTGAGGAGCCACCTCCAAACATCGTCTTCATTTTTGCAACAACCGAGAGCAGAAAAGTTCCAATAACAATACTTTCAAGATGTCAAAAATTCTTTTTAAGGGGGTTAAAACAACAGGAGATATCTTCTCACCTAAAAGAGGTTGCCAAAAAAGAAGGTTTTGAAACAGAGGAGGAGGCACTTGAGATAATATCTTCAAAGGCAGGTGGTTCAATGAGAGATGCTCTTTCAATGCTAGACCAAGCAATACTTAATGCTAGCGGGAAAAATGTGCTTTATAGCGAAGTTAAAGATATGCTTAAAATACCAACTCAAGATGAAACGGAAAGCCTATTTAAAAGAATTTTAAATGGGGAAGTAAGTGAGGCAATTGAAATTATGCAAACTCTCTCTAATTCTGGTTTAGACGAAGGAGAAATAGTGAGCGATCTTTTAACACTAACGGCAGAAAAAATAAAAAAAGAGGCTCTTGAGAAGGAGGAGTTTGGAATGCCAAATTTAATCCGTCTTTACCACGCTCTAACCAAAGGGGGGGACGAGATGAAATCCGCACAAAGTAAAAAGCAAGCACTTGAGGTTCTTATAATTAAGCTGATTTACTCGTGGAAGCTTCCATCTCCATTTGAAATTATGGAGGTTGCCAAGGGAAGTGAGGCAGGTAATTTACTTAAAATATTTGAAAATTCTAAGTTGATTGGAAATTGATATTCTCATTAAAATGTAGAGATTTTCTTATCTAAAAGGCTAAAATAGTGAGTTTTAATCAAATTTTTTTAAAATTTTTGGGCAATAATATATTTATTCCCCCTAAAAGTCCTTGACATTTAAAAACTTACATTATAGTATACAGTATAATTGATACTCAAGAATATGAAAACTTTTAAAAACCTAATAGACCTGATGGAGTTTTTTCACTCAGAAGAATTCTGTCATAATTTTTTAAAAGATATGTTTTGGGGCAAAAAAAGAGAAAATAAAAAATGTCCACATTGTAACTTAAATCACATTACGGAGTTTAAAGATTATAAGAAAAACCGTTGCTATGATTGTAAATTTGAGTTTTCAATTCGTAAAAATACTATTTTTGACGATAGTAAAGTAAGTCTTAAAAAATGGTTTATGGTTATCTATCTTGCAAATTCAAATAAGAAAGGTGTAAATTCCCACGCCGTTGCAAGGCAAATTGGCGTAACACAAAAAACTGCTTGGTTTATGCTTCAACGCATTAAAAATGCAAGCCTTCGTGCAATGTTTAAATCTCCATTTGAAGGAACAACCGAGATTGATGAAGTCTACATCGGAGGTTCGGAAAGTAATCGCCATTCTAAAGATAAAAAAGCAACTGGTGAAAAACCAAAAACTGTTGTAATAAGATATGGTTAACCGTGATATAAAGTCAGTAAAAGCAATTAAATTACCAACCGCTGAAAAGGATTTTTTACTTCCAAAAATTAACTTGAACATGAAAACTGGCTCAACCATTGTAACGGATAGCTATCACGCGTATAAAGATTTGAAAAAGAATTATACTCATAAATCAGTAAAACACTCTGCTGGGGAGTATGTTAGGGTTGAGGCTAAAACTGCTTTCAAAATTCACACAAATTCCATTGAGGGATTTTGGTCTTTGCTTAAAAGAACAATAAACGGAACTCACCACTGGATTTCAAAAAAACATACGAACAAATATCTAGCTGAAATGTCATTTAGATGCAATACCAAAGAACTTTCTGATAACGAAAGATTTGTTAATTTTCTACAAATATCATTCAAAAAGCTAACATATAAAGAATTAATTGCATAAAATTATGTCAAAAAAATTAATAGAAATACCAGAGCTTCATAATAATGATTATGATTTTTTTGATGTACTAAAAGGATTGTGTAAAGTAAAAGTTACAGAATTCACGCCACAAAAAGTGGAAGATACATGCAATGAAAAACAAAAAAATCAAGACAATAGTTCCAATCAATTTATTAACTCAAACAATGAATAATCAAATAAACAAGAGAGAGACAAGAAATTTTTAGCCCTTCTAGGTTTTAAATTTGTTGACGGTGCAAGCGATAAATATTCCAAAGAATATACGCAACACAAGTATAAAATCACCTGTGATTTTGATAAAAACCTTATTGACTATGGCAATTTAATTAATATAGGAAGGGCGACAACCTGCAACCTACAAGATGCCAAAAGAAGCATTGATGAAAGTTTGGTAGTGCTAGAATGCGTGAATAGACTTCTTGAAAAGGGGTATTTGCCTCAAAATATATCATTAGAAATTCCCTTTAAAGCTGGCACGCAGGAAAAAGGTCAATGGCTGGATATAATGCTAAAACAAGACGGAAAAGCCTTTGCCTTAATAGAGTGTAAGACTTTTGGAAAGGAACACCGCCAAGAAAGGCAAAAAATGAATAAACACGGAGGGCAATTATTTAGCTATTTCGCAAGCCAAACTGATGCTAAATATTTAATCCTATATTCAACTTCGATTGAAACCCCCGATAAAAATGAATGTGATATCATCAAAACCGATATTTTCAAAAATTGCACCAATAACACGGAAAGAATGAAAGTTTGGGACAGAACAACTGAAAGTAATGGTTTTTTTGAATCGGAATTATTGTACAATTTTAACGCAGGGCTTAGAAAACAAAACCTAATGCCAATATCGTACGACGACATTTATTCAACGGTCAAAAATAGCAATGATGTTAATGGTACGATTTTTAACCGCTTTGCAGAAATATTAAGAAGACATACAGTATCTGACAAAACCAATTCTTATAACAAAATATTCAATCTATTTCTGTGTAAAATTATTGATGAAGATAGTGCTTCGGAGGATAAGATATTGGATTTTCAATGGAAAAATAATGAAACGGCGGAGGAAGTAATAAGTCGTCTAAGTACACTTTACAAGAAGGGTATGCAGAAGTATATGGAGCTAGATGTCACCGACCACACAGAAAAAGAATTTGAAGAGCAATTGAAAAATTTGAGCGATAAACAAGAGGCAATCAAAATGTTTCAAGAAATAAGGCTATATAAAAATAACGAGTTTGCATTTAAAGAAGTTATCAATAAAAGAACTTTTGATGAAAATGCAAAGGTTGTGAAGGAAGTAGTAAAGCTATTTGAAAAATACCAAATCAAATATTCCTGCAAGCAAGCATTTTTGGGAGATTTTTTTGAAAGACTTTTAAATATTGGAATAAAGCAAGAGGCTGGGCAATTTTTTACACCCGTGCCAATTGCAAGGTTTATTGTGAACTCAATTCCATTTGAAAAAATTATTGAGCAAAAAATATCCAATGGAGAAAAAGATTTTCTACCACGCATTATTGACTATGCTTGCGGTTCTGGGCATTTTTTAACCGAAGGAATGGATAGGCTGCAAAATATTATAGATGAGAAAATAAATACAAAAACTCTCACACAGGGGCAGAAGTCAAACATATCTTCGTGGCAAACTAACAAAGAAACAAATGTTGCCTACAACTGGGCAAAGGACTACGTTTACGGCATTGAAAAAGATTATCGCCTTGTAAAAACAACTAAGATTGCCTGCTTTTTAAATGGTGATGGCGAGGCTAATATTATTTATGGTGATGGACTTGAAAGCTTTGGCTCGGAATATTACAGAGGCGTTTTAAAACAAAAACACAATAAAGAAAACAAGCAATTTGATGTAGTTATCGCAAATCCGCCGTTCTCGGTTGAATGCTTTAAAGAAACTCTTGAAAATGGAGCTAAAGATTTTGAATTATTTAATGCCCTAGGCGAGCGAAGCGACGATATTGAATGCCTATTTATAGAGCGAACGGCTCAGTTATTAAAGGATGATGGTGTTGCGGCAGTTATTTTGCCAAGCACAATCCTCACAAATGGAGGCATACATTCAAAAGCAAGAAGGCTGTTTATTGAAAATTTTGAGCTTCGTGCCATACAAAAGCTTCACGGCGGGGTTTTTGCCGCAACGCCAAACACAACCGTTGTTTTATTTGGAATCAAGCGAAAAAGCAAAGACATCGCATTAAAAAATATAGATAAACTTTTGCAAGAATACATAAGTACAAAACTAGATATAAACTATAATCAAAATCAAAGCGTTATATCAAAATATTGCAACCTAATTGAAATGACTTTTGAGGACTTCACCACAAAAATAACAACAGACGAAGCTTTCAAAAAAGACCAACTACAAAGGTTAAAGTTTTTCTTACTCACAAATTCACAACCTTGCTTGATAGGTGATTACGATGCTAAAAGTGAGAAGGGTAAATTAGAAAAAATATTCCTAGGCTACGAGCATTCTGGCAGGCAAAAATACGAAGGAATACACCCGTTTCCAAAAAATGCAGAAGGTAAAATCCATTCAAAACTATATACCGATAACAACCCACTGGACGACAAAAAAGCAAGTAATTACATCCACAAAATTTTAAGTGGTGAAAAAATTGATAACAGCAATGTAGACGCATCTTTGCAAAAAAACATTCACATCACAACCCTTGAAAAACTTGTTAATTGGGAAGAGCGGGCGTTTAGTTTGTTTATAAACCTTGATAAAACTGAAGATACTACAATATGGAAATACAAATTGGAAAGACTGGATAGCCTATATGACCAATTACTAAACAATAAAAGAGAACCAATATCTGAAAATGACAGATATAATATTTCTGGGGAATATCCATACTGCGGTGCAACTGGAATTATAGGGTATATCAACAAATTTAATTTTGAAGAGGAGTGTTTGCTGGTAGCTGAAGATGGTGGAAATTGGAGCAAAAACTCACCAACATCTTATATTATGGGTGGTAAATATTGGGTAAATAATCATGCACATGTTCTATTGTTTAAAAATCAAATAACACAAAAATTTGTTCATTTTGTTTTAAATTTTTTAGATTTGAACCAATATGTTACGCCATCAGCACCGAGAAAATTAAATCAATCCAACCTCAACGCCATCAAACTCCCCCTCCCACCCCTTGAAATTCAACAACAAATTACTGATGAAATTACACAAATAGAGCAAAACGGGCAAAAAGTAGAGAGAGATTGGAGGTTATAATGATGAAATATCTAACTTAATTGAGAAATCGCAAATTGGCGGAGAAAGGTGTAAGTTCACCGATTTAATTGCAGAAATTGATATTGAAAAGCGTGTTAAAATCCCCAAAAATGAAATTTTAACAACAGGCAAATATCCTGTAATCACTCAAGAGCAAGAGTTTATCAGCGGATACACTAACGAAGAAACTGGGTTAATTATTGACGTACCATTAATTATATTTGGAGACCACGCTTTGTCATTAAAATATATAAACTTCCCATTCTTTTTTGGTGCAGACGGCATAAAATTAATCAAAACCAACAATATCGTTAATTCTAAATATTTTTATTATTTGCTAAAAAGTCAAATTCCAAGGATTGCAACTGGCAAATATCAAAGGTATTACTCCTTACTGAAAGAAATGACGTTTGCAATTCCAAGTCAAACTAATCAAGAAGGGGTTATGCGAAACATAGAATCTCTTGAAAGTAAAATAACAGAATTAAATGTTGTTATGAAAAACATTAATATAGAGAAGGGTGAAGTTATCACTAAATATTTGATTTTATAGAATGTAAAAAAGGGGAATAAATATATTATTACTTCAATTTTTAAATTTTACTTGCTTTTAATTTTACTTGCTTTTGAAAAAAATTGAATATAAAGAAACATTGTTGGGTTGCGTGGCTTTGCTATTTTTTTACAAATAGAGGAAAGTCTGAACTTCAAAAATACAAAAATGCAAGCTAAAGGCTTGGCATTTGCCGTGAGGTAAATGACGGAAAGTGCAACAGAAAATAAACCGCCTGTAAAAAGGTAAGGGTGAAACGAGAGAAGTAAGAAGCTCTTAATATTTTTAGCAATAAAAATATTTGTAAACCCCATTTGAAGCAAGGCTAAGTAGGAAGTGATATCACTCTTTTGAGTGAGTGTTTGTTTGTGTTTTAACATTTGCACTTCGGGTAAGCCGCTTGAGCGTTTTAGTGATAACTCGCCTAGATTAATAAAGCCAGCCTTAAAACAGCACAGAATTCAGCTTACAGCAACCCAATAAAAAAAATCTTGCATTAAATCATAAAATATTGTATAAATGAAGAACGATACTAATTTTTAATTTAAAATGGTCAATGTTTATAAATCGTTGTCATCTATTGTAATGATGATTGGAATTTTATCTTCTTGCGCAACTTCAAGTAAAAAAATAGATAATGGCAATAATAATGTTGTTGTTGACCCTACGGACATAATTAATCCGCCTATTGAAATTGACAATGACAAATTTGCACCAAAATTAAAAGAGGTAAGAAATTCAAAGCGATATAAAGCTTTTTTAAAAGAAGGTAATTCTTCTTCACAGGATATATCAAATTTAAACTATCACAAAGGTTTAGACAAACTAATAACATATGGACTTCTAAATCCTTCTAGCCCTGGTGAGCGTAGAATTGCATTTATAGGTCACAGAGTACAACATCAGTTTTTATCAAGTATTGCTACTATGACTTTTGGTAAAGATAGTATTTTTAACTGCTTAAAAGGAGAATGTACAAATGCAACAGAACAACAACAACAATATTTTGGAGGAAGCTCAAATCAAACTCTCTCTTTTTTAATTTTACCACTTAATACAAACCCCGAAGGAAGTGCTAACGATAATAATGCATATTTTGGAATTGGTTCAAACGGCCCTGGAGTAAATCTTTATATGATAGAAAGTTCATCAAATGAAACTTACAACATTGATAACTTAACAACAGCTATCAAAAAAGCAACTTCACAAAAAGCTTATACATTACTTTACGATTTTGCAGATGGTCTAAGGTATAAAAATTCTTATAAGTGGGTAACGGGGCTAGATAATAGCTCTATTTTGTCATCTTCTGGTGTTGTAAGTGAAATTTCAAAACTTGAAGAGATATCGTCTGAATTGAAAACTTTTCTATCTTCCTCCCCAAACACTACTATAGTAATGCCAACAGGAACTTTAACTAAATATGGTCAAGATAGATTGACAAATTTATTTGTCAACAGCTATAATCCGCTTGCTTACCAACTTTCATATGGTGTTTTTGGTTTAACGGAAAGTAAAAAAGTAGTTTTTACAGATGGGCTTTTAACGGGTAATTTAGTCCAAATTTTACAATCTTCAAATCAGGTTAGTGCAAACGAAAATAGCATTGCTCTTTCCGTTCCTGTTTTTTCTAATGGTGAGAAAGATAAAAAAGGAGATTTTATATACAATCCAGACAAAAAGGCTATTCTACCAGGAACATTGAGAGATTATTCTTTTGCGGTTGCAGTAAGAGAAGGTTTTGGAGCATCTCCTGAAACTCCAACATCAGGAGCTACATTTTCTGGAAGCGCAGCAGATTCATATAAAGTTTCTGAAGGGAGGTTTGCAAATATAACTCTTGGAGGGGCAATTAACATAATAGCGCAATATTCAGGAGATGAAAGAAAGGCGATTTCTTTGTTAAAAACAAATTATACAATAAAGAAATACGCTCCTACTCAAGTATCAAACCTTACTTCAACTAATTATGAAACTGGAAAGTTTTACACCTTAGATAGAGGCAGCCTCTTAACCGCACTAGATAGTAGTTCAGGTAGTAGTTCAGATAATATATTTGCAAAAAAAATTCTAGCATATTTTGACCAATACGCATTGTTAAATGATGGAACTATTGCAAATGAAGTTACAGGCTCTGATATTAAAGGTTGGAATAGCATGACTAATGTGGATAAGGTTTCAAAAATAAAGGAAATATACGCAAATAAGCCAGAATTACTTGCTAAATTTATTACAGAAAACGATATAATTGTTTGCGATGGAGCTTGTAAGACTGATAATTCAAACATAATTTTCATGAATGGACAGTTTGGAAGTTCGGAGGATTTTAAGGTTGAAAAAAAACCTTATACATATGTTGATAAAAATGGCGAATTTCAAATAGGAGAGTCTATAATTTATAAATATAAAGATCAAATTATTACATCTAATCTTTTTGGTAATGGTATAATAAGTTTTGATGATATAGATAAAACAAAGGTAAAAGGCACAAATCATAATATTTTTAACACAAAAGCCTCTTTATCTTCTTTGTTTGGAAATGCATTTGCAAATTCTGGTTTAGATAAAACAAATGTTACTCTTGGAGCCGTTTATGAAGACACGAAAACAGACGATGTAATGTCTGTAGTTTTAGTGAATGATGCTAATTTAATTAAAGCCAAAAGAGGAAGTGCGATTAGAAATTTTGCAGACAAAAGCTTAGTAACAGAAAATGCAAGATTTAACTTTGGTAAAATCAAATTTGGATTTACAGCTTCTCAAAAACAAGAGAAAAATGAAATACTAAAAAGTATGACAGATTATAAAACTCTTTTGGAAGGAAAAGATGAAAATCTTGCAACCACAAATGACATTAGCTTTATTATTCCCCTCTCCTCAAGCATAAGTGTTGGGGTTTTAACTAAAGGTGAAAATTTAGACATTTTAAGACTTTCCTCAAACTCCGAAGGATTTAGTTTAATTTCAAAAAATAACGGATTTAGACAAACACACTCTAGCTTTGTTTCAATTTTTGAAGCAGGAAAAAATTTAAGGGCAACATCTTTTAAATTTAACGGAACATACTCTAATTTTAATATAATCACTGCTTTTAATGAAAAAGAAAATATATACACAGGGAAAAATGAAGCTAAATACTTAGGAATGCTTGAAAGTGAGGTTAAAAAAGGTGACAATACTTCCAAATTCTCACTTGGAGTGTTAAATGAGGAAGCTTCTATTTATGGCTCCCACTTTGCTGGAGGTATGGCAATTGAAGGCTCAACAACTGCATTTTTAGGTTTTGAAACAAAACAAAAATTATCTTCAGGATTTTTTGGATTGTTCGGCTTTAATTATGGAGTGTCTTTTGTTAAAGAGGGTAAGGTAAGCTTGATACAAAACTTCACTAATATACACTCTTCTAATATAAATGCTGGAATAGGCTATGAAGGTGTATTTGGAGTTGTTGCGTTTAATTACTCCACAGGTCTTGCCTCTCACTATGGTAATGCAACTGCATTTAATGGTAAAGACTATAAAAATTTTAGTTTAAAATCAGATTCAGTAGAGCAAAACTTTGAGTTAAGCTTTGCAAATAGACAAACTCAAAACTCTAACATAAAATTAGCTTTAATTCACACGGAAAATGTAGCTAATATTCAAGGGGAAAGGCAAAATTTTATTGCACTTAAGTTAAGTAAAAAATTCTAAAGAAAGCAATATTTAACCTTCCCTTCTTAGTGAATTAAAACGGAAGTTAATTTTAATTATTTTTTTTTAATATTCGCATTATTTTAAAAGTAAAAAACTTGATTTTAGACCGTTTGAATTCTAAAAATTGATAACCCAATTTTATCTCCTTCTTTTTATCTAAAATTTTTTTGCTATTTGCAAACACAACCTTCTCCTCTTGCCTTAAATAATGATGGAAGTGATTTTTAAGTTCCATAACTTTTTTTTGCCAATTTAAACCTTCATTAAATAACTTAATTAAATTTAATGACGTAAGATGTATTTTTTTATGTAGCTCTATCAAGTTTTGTATTTTTCTTTCAATTTCTAAATGTTTCAATAAAAACTCGTAAAGTAACAAACTTTCAAGCTCAAAAGTAAGCTTACATTCACTTTCAATTTCATATATTATATCCTGAACTTTAAGTTTATCAGTATGCTCCAAAACCTCTTCTAAAAGCCTTTTCATTTTTTCATGGCTACTTTTGATTTGATAATAAATACTCATAAAATTATAAAAAACTTTTGCAGAAGCTTTTTACAACTTTAAAAAGAATATTTCAAGTATTAATTTATTAACTTTTTCATTTTTTCCACAACCTGAAAAAGACCAACAAAAATACTCTCCGTTATTAAAAAATGACCGATGTGTAAGGTGGAAATTTCTTTAATTGTTGCAATTTTTGAAGCGGAGGAAAATGTAAGCCCATGCCCCGCATGAACATTTAAACCTAAGTTTTTTGCAAATTTAGCACAGGTTTTTAATTTTAAAAATTCCTCTTCTTCGTTAAAGTCAGCAAGTCTCCCTGTGTGAAGCTCCACAGTCTCTGCTCCTAGCTCAAATGCTTGCTCAATTGTATTTTTATCTGGCTCTATAAAAAGTGAAACACTAATATCATTCTCCTTTAGTTTTTTGATACTTACTTTTAATTTATTTTTATTCAAAAAAACATTCAACCCTCCTTCTGTTGTTATTTCTTCTCTTTTTTCTGGCACGAGGCAAACAAATTTTGGTTTTAATAAAATTGCTTTTTCAATCATTTCATCTGTTTGTGCAATTTCAAAATTCACAGGCAATAAGCCACACTTACAAATTTCATCAGCGTCTTTATCTCTAATATGCCTTCTATCTTCTCTTAAATGAATAGTTACAATCTCCCCTCCCGCTTTTTTAATTATTTCTAAAGCACGAAGAAGGTCGGGATAGCTTGAATTTCTTGCATTTCTAATAGTTGCGATGTGGTCTATATTTACACTTAAAATCATTTTTTTAAAAAAAACTTTACTTTTAAAAGAAGATAGTATTTATAATTTTACAAGATGTTTTTTATTTATGTATAAAAAATTTGATTTATTTTTTGGTTTTTTTGTAATTGGAGTCTTTGCGTGGTTCCTTTTTATATTGCTTTCTTCTGTATTTAACTTCTCTGTGAGATACTATACTCTCAACGCCGCCTTCTCATCTGCGGAAGGCATTGCAAGAGGCTCTGATGTTAAAATTGCAGGCGTTAGAGTTGGAGATGTAACTTCCATTAAGGTTAATAGCAAAACATTTAGTGCGGAAGTGCAAATAAGAGTGAATGATAAATTTTCAATACCAATTGATAGCTCCGCCTCTATTCAAAGTTCTGGTATTTTAGGAGGTAAATTTATAGAACTTTCACCGGGAATTGAGGAGGAGAATTTAAGAAATGGAGATACAATAAAAATTACACAAAGCTCTTTAAATTTAGAGAAGTTAATTTCCACTTTTGCATCAGGCGGTTTGAAAAACTAGTTATATTTGTATGAAAATGCTAGCCTCAATACCAAATCTTTTAACAATTTCAAGAATAATATCAACCATATTCATGGTATTTTATTATTACTTCAACACTCCATTTAAGTATGAAGTTTTGTATATTATCTTTGTTCTTTCAAGTATTTCAGACTTTTTTGATGGATATCTATCAAGAAAATGGAATGCCGTTTCTAAATTTGGAACATGTATGGATCCAATCTCGGATAAATTGCTTTTAATAATCTCGGTTGTCATTTTAATTGATGCAAAAGCAATTAATATTATTGTAGCATTTATCTTGATAGCTAGAGAAATCATTATTTCTGGGCTTAGAGAGTTTTTGGCTTTATCCAAGATAAACTTACCAGTTTCTCGCATTGCAAAGTGGAAAACCGCTTTTCAATTAATTGCAATTGCAGGATGTTTTTTAATTAAAAGTGAGGTCATAATTAACGGCCTTTCTCCATTTTTTACCTTACCACCTTTTAATTTATTCTTCCTACACCTTGAATTCATAACTCAAATTGCACTTTTACTTGCCGTTTATACAACTCTACACACTGGAGTTTTATATATTTGGAAGTCTCGCCATCATCTAAAATAATATGCAAGAAAAAACGGAAAAAATACTTAACCATTCGCATTTTGTTTTTGATAGCAGAAGTGTAAAAAAAGGAAGTGTCTTCATTGCTTTAACAACGGGTGCAAGAGATGGAAACAGCTTTGCAAAAATTGCCTTTCAAACAGGGGCGGACTTTCTTATTTTAAGTCGTGAACCAGATTTTGAAATTGATGAAGATAGATATATTATTGTTGATAATACTTTGGAGTTTTTAACTAAGCTTGCCTATTTAAAATTTGAAGCATTGAAGAAAAATGGAGTAAAAAGCATTGCAATTACAGGTAGTATAGGCAAAACCACAACGAAAGATTTTTTGATTTATCTTTTAAAATCAAGTGGAAAAAAAGTTTTTGGAACTTTGGGAAATTTCAACAATCACATAGGTTTGCCAATCACAATTTTAAACACTCCATTTGATATAGATTTTTTAGTTTTGGAAATGGGAATGAACGCTCTAGGGGAAATCTCTCGCCTAATTAAAATTGCAAATACTGATGTTCGCATTATAACAAATATCTCGCCTGCACATATGGGTAATTTTCAAGAAGGTTTTTATGGTATTTTTAAAGCAAAAAAGGAGATACTGGAAAATAGCACAAAGTCTACAATTTTAATCACAATTCCATATTTAGCATTTTTAAATCAAATAGAGAGAGACTTTGTAGGTAAAATAAATTTAACTCCTAAATTGCAAGAATATTTTATAAAAGAAGGTAAGACGTTTTTTTCTGTTCACAATAAAAATTTTGTTATAAATAGGCTTGCAACCGAAGAGTGGCTTTCTTTAATTTTAATTAGCTTTGAAGTAATTTTGCATTTTGGTTTGCCCTTGCCCGAGGATTTATCACACTTTGAGTTACCATCAGGTAGAGGAGACGAGACGGAACTTTCTTCAAATTGCATTTTAATTGATGAGAGCTATAATGCAAGCCCAAATGCTGTTGTCAATGCAATTAAAACTCTTAGTCTTTTTGATGGAAAAAAGCTTGCGATAATTGGAGGAATGAAGGAGCTTGGAAATTTTGAGGAAGAAGAGCATAAAAAAATTTTTGATTTTGTAAATTCGTTTAAAGATATTGATAAAATTTTTGTAGGAAGGGAGTTTGAGTTTGTGGAGCATAATTGGTTTTTGACAAGTGAAGATTTGATAAAAAGTTTTGATTTAAAAAACTTGCAAAAATATAATGTCATTTTGGTAAAAGCTTCAAATTCTGTTAATCTTACTAAATTTTGCGAGTATATAAAGCCTGCTTGATAGTATTTAAAAGGTAAATTTTTCACCTGTTAAGGTTGTATTTTTCAACCTTAACTTTTTGGTATATAGGACTTTCTTGGCTTACTTCTGCGGTTTTAAAAAATTTGTATAAAGTCTTCATAATATGTGTCATCATTTTTTTAGGTATCCTTAA
>JBILVD010000020.1:0-16115 GCA_044370655.1 Candidatus Deianiraeaceae bacterium
CTTAAATTTTTAAGGAAAATTTTTATAGTTTAGTATATAAATGTGAGGTATGGAAGCAAAAAGTGAAGAATTTTGAAAGAAATATTTTATAATAAAGATTATTCTATTGTTTTGAGGATTTTATTCTATAGTGTTTTTTTAGAAACTTTGAAGTGCTTTTTATAGAATATTTCTATAATTATTATTTTACTGGGTTAAGTTAAATTTTGCGAAAAATTAATTTGTGAAAGTAAGCTTTAAAATTGTGGCAAAGGGACTTTTTATAAAAAGTCTTTTAGGGCTTCCTCGTTAATTTTAAGATTGCTTTGCTTTGCAATTTCTCTTTTTATTTTTTCGTCTTCTTCCTGAGTTGTGGCAAAAAGTATATATTCAATATTTTGAATATCTTTAAAATTTGCATAGTTTATGTTTTTTACTCCGCAAAAGTTTGCAAACTGAAGATTTGCTCCCTCAAAATTTGCATTATCAAGATTAGCTCCTTGAAGCCAAATACCGCTAAAATCCCTTACTCCTCTCATTTTAGGTTGTTGTTTTGCTAAACTTTCTATAACTTTTTTGATTAGCTCAATTGAGTTGCCGTGCAAATTGCACTCCTCGTAAACTTTTATCTAGTTTGTCTCTCTATTAAATTTTTGAGATAGCTTTCTTCTATCCTTTATGTTGTTGCAGTAAATCTCCTCTCCTTCAATTTCAATTGAGATATACTCACTTGACTTTCCGCCGTAGACATCGTATTCAAGTAACTTCACCCACTTTTCAATTGAAGATATCAAATTAGATGGAGAATTTGGCAGAGAATTCCAAATATTTACTAACAAATTCCAAATACTTATTAATAAATTACAAAATTTTTCACAGGATTGGAAGCTATTTTCTAATAATATCACACCATTTTTCAATATATTTAACTGCTTTTTAAACCAATTTGCAAAATGTGGTAAAGGCTTAATTTTAAGTAAATAAACTTGATATGCTAAATCGCTATTTCCTTCTTTTAGCATTTCAATTCCTTTAAGTGCAACATCTTGAATAAAGTTTGCTCTAGTGTTGTAAGTTACTTGACGGCTTGCGAGGTTAATTGCAACAATTCCTGATTTAATTGCCATAAGAGTTAAAATGTCGCTCAACTCTAATTCTGATACATAATATAAAAAAATAATTAATATAATAAACAATATGATAAAAACAATATTTCTTAAAAAAACTCATAACTTTTGCAACTCTATCCTCCTATTATAATTTAATTTATTTAATTTTCAATACTATTTATTTTTTGCGTCAAAAAAGAGTTTGCAAATCAAATTTATAAAACACTTGATTTTTTGTTTTTTATCATTAATTTAAAGGTATATTTGTTTTTATTGGTTTTTTATGTCTTACAAAATTGGAAATTACGAAGTTTTCGAACATGCATTTGATTGCCTAGTTATTGGAGCTGGTGGAGCGGGGCTTAGGGCAACATTTGGAATGGCTGAAAAAGGCTTAAATACGGCTTGCATAACTAAGGTTTTTCCTACTCGTTCTCATACTGTGGCGGCTCAAGGAGGGATTTCTGCTGCTCTTGGAAACATGGGAGAAGATGACTGGAGATGGCATGCGTTTGACACAATTAAAGGCTCGGATTGGCTGGGAGACCAAGATGCAATTGAGTATATGTGTAAGGAGGCTCCTAAGGCGATTTTGGAGTTGGAGCATTATGGAGTTCCGTTTTCTAGAACTAAAGAAGGTAAGATTTATCAAAGACCTTTCGGAGGAATGACGACAGAATACGGAGAAGGTAAGCCCGCTCAAAGAACTTGTGCGGCGGCGGATAGAACAGGGCATGCAATTCTTCACACACTTTATCAGCAATCTTTAAAACATAAGGCTCAATTTTTTATTGAATATTTTGTTGTAGATTTGTTCTTCACAGAAGATAAAAAATGCACAGGTTGCCTTGCTTGGAATTTAGTAGACGGCACTCTTCACGCATTTAATGCGGAACTTGTGGTGCTTGCAAGTGGTGGATATGGAAGGGCTTATTCGTCTTGCACTTCCGCTCACACTTGCACGGGAGATGGAGGGGGAATTCTTGCCCGTCACGGCTTTCAATTGCAAGATATGGAATTTGTGCAGTTTCACCCAACAGGAATTTATGGCTCTGGTTGTTTAATTACTGAAGGAGCGAGAGGAGAGGGGGGATATTTAATTAACGGAAACGGTGAGAGATTTATGGAGAAATATGCTCCAAAAGTGAAGGACTTAGCTTCTCGTGATGTTGTTTCTCGTGCTATTACCGTTGAGATTAATGAAGGTAGAGGTGCAGGTAAAAACAAAGACCATGCATTGCTTGTGCTTAGCCATTTAGGGGCGGATGTTTTAAATCAAAGGCTTCCTGGAATTTCTGAAAGTGCGAAGATATTTGCAGGAGTTGATGTAACAAAAGAGCCTATCCCTATTCTTCCTACCGTCCACTACAATATGGGTGGAGTGCCAACTAATTATCAAGGTGAGGTGGTGCAAACAAAAAATGGTAAGCTTGAAGTTGTTAAAGGGCTTATGGCAATTGGGGAGGCGGCTTGTGTTTCCGTTCATGGAGCTAACAGGCTTGGGTCTAACTCTCTTCTTGACTTAGTTGTGTTTGGAAGAGCGGCAGCAATTAGAGCTAAGGAAGTTATTCAAGGCAAGGTAGAGCAAACGAGTAAAGCTGTGATTGAAAAGTCTGTTGCTTATTTTGACAAGATGAGAAACGCAAATGGTGGCAAAAACACGGCATCTGTAAGGGCAGAAATGCAAGGAATTATGCAAAAAACTGCTGCGGTTTTTAGGACGGAAGCAAGCTTGCAAGAAGGAGCAGAAAAAATGGAGGCTAACTTCAAAGAATTTGATGATGTTAAAGTTACAGACAGAGGTCTTATCTGGAATAGCGACTTAGTTGAGACTTTTGAGTTAGACAATTTGCGTCATCAAGCTATTATAACAATTGCATCTGCACTCAATAGAAAGGAGAGTAGAGGAGCTCACGCAAGAGACGACTATCCTGAAAGAGATGATGAAAAATGGTTAAAGCATACAATGGCAAGCGTTGAAGATTCCTCTGTAAAATTTGATTATAGAGAAGTAAATTTAAGTCCATTAACAAATGAAATGCCGGCAATACCGCCTAAAAAAAGAGTTTATTGATTATGTTTAAGGTAGGATTTGGGTTTTTATTAGGAGCTTTAACTTCTTTTACATTACTCTTTAGTTTTGATAAGATAAAAGATTTTGGAGAAAAGCAAGCTGAATACAACCAAGAAGATAGCATTATCCTCTCTCAAACTGAGATAATAGAGAAGTTTAATCAAGAAAATGGCTTCAATTTTTTACCTTCTAGTGAAAATATTAGCGGATTAAAGCTTACAAGTTCTATTTATAGCAAAAATTCTGGCTGTAATATAGAGTTTGATGTTTCCTCTGGTTTTAGTAAAAATAATAACGGAGTTCCTTACAGCGTTAAAATTACAACAACTGACCCTTCTTCCATTGAATCTAAAATTGCATGCTCTAAAATTGCAATAGAAAAAGTCTTACCAGTTGTTTTGCGTGGGGCTTTTGCGGGAATTATTAAATCTAAAATTCTTGAAGAAGGAACGATTTCAAAAAATTTTTTATATAATGAAATTATTGAAGCGGAATCAAAAAAAATACCTCTCTATTTTGACGGAGGGTTTGTAGTAGAAGGGCTAAATATAGGTATTATTTCATATCCTAAAAAATTTGAGCTTTATATAACAGATTGCAAAAATACAAAATGCGATGACTAACCTTGAAATTCACTCTGACTTTAAAAATAAATCTTTGATTTTGGAGCTAAAAAATACTTTTGTTTTATTTGAAGATAATGCACACTTTCCTTGGGTAATTCTTGTTTATAAAAGGAATATTAAAAATATGCTTAGCTTAACTACTAAAGAAAGATTGGATTTAATGCTAGAGATTGAAATGGCGGAAAAAACAATAAACGAAGCCTATGCCCCAATTCAAACGAATATCGCTATTTTTGGAAACAAAACGCCGTGGCTTCACGTGCATGTTATTGCAAGGCGGGAGAATGATGCTACATTTCCAAAAACTGTTTTCGAAATTCCTCCAATAGTTTATAGTGAAAATAGAAAGCAAGATGAGATACAAAAATTAAGAAATATACTTAGAGTAAATTATGAAAAAATTTAGAATTAATAAGGAGGATTGGCAAGTTATTAAAAGACTTATTAAGTCATATGCTAAACCTCAACTAGGAATATTTTTAACTGCGGTATTTTTGATGGTTATTGTTGCAGGTTCAACAAGTGGTTATGCCTTTTTGGTAAAAAATGCAATTGATAAAATATTTATTGATAAAAACTTGCAAATGCTTGCAATTTTGCCATTTTTTGTTATCTTTATTACTTTAATAAAAAATTTTGCTCTTTACTTTCAAATGGTTTTGATGCAGTTATTTAGTCATAAAATTACAAATTCATTACAACAAGACACTTTTAACGCACTGTTAGCTTTGGATTTAAAAAAATTTAATAAAATTCACACAGGGCAGATGCTTGCAATAATCACTCAAAGTGTTTTAGGCATTACAAATGGCTTGAATATGATTTTTACCACTTTAATTCGTGAACTTTTGACGATTGCTTTTTTAATGGGAGTTATGTTTTATCAAAACTTAGAGCTTGCACTTATAAGTGCGATTTCCGTTCCTTTTATTTTTTATCCATTAAGTCGTATTTCAAAAAGATTAAGAAAGTTGACAGTAACTGGAATGCAGAATATTCAAGGTTTTATTACAGGGCTTGATGATAGCTTAAAATCTATTAGGCTTATTAAGACATTTGGAACCGAGAAGTTTGAACAAAAAAAGATAGGCTTTTTAATTGAGGAAAGGTTTAAATTGATGAAGAAGATGGTTATGGTTTCCAACTTAGCTGCTCCTTTAGTTGAATGCGTAAGTGTTATTGGGGTTGCACTTGTGATTTGGTATGGTGGAAGTAATGTAATTAGTGGTAAAACAACTCCAGGAACCTTCTTTGCTTTTTTTGTTTCTATGACCATAGCCTACAAACCTTTTAAGTCTTTGAGTAATATAAACTTAACTATTATGCAGTTTTTGGTTGCAGGTAAGCAATTTTTTGATATACTAGATACAAAGCCAGAAGTGAAGGAGGCGGTAGAACCTAAGGTTTTGAAAGATGTAAAAGGTTTAATTGAATTTAAAAATGTTGTCTTTAAATATGAAGATAATGCTAAAAAGAACACACTTTATGATGTAAGTTTGAAAATTCTACCAAATAAGAAAACCGCCTTTGTGGGTCCTACTGGGGCAGGTAAGTCCACTATTATAAGCCTTATTATGCGTCTTTACGACCCTATAAGTGGTGAAATTACTATAGATGGTGTGGATTTGCGAGAAGTTGCATTTAAAACATTAAGGGAGAAAATTTCATATGTAGGGCAGGACATACAGCTTTTTGATGATACAATTTTAAATAATATAAGATACTCAAAACCTAATGCTACAATTGAGGAGATTATTGAAGCTTCAAAGCTTGCAAATGCGTTTGATTTTATAGATAAAATGCCACAAAAATTTGAAACAAAAGTAGGGCAGGCAGGTGTTAACCTTTCTGGTGGACAGAAACAGAGGCTTTCTATTGCTAGAGCTATTTTAAAAAACTCTGAAATTATTATTTTAGATGAGCCAACATCAGCACTTGATGCAATTTCGGAGGAATTGATAAAAAACGCCTTAGAGAAGTTCACAGTAAATAAGACTGTGGTGGTTATAGCTCACAGGCTTTCTACTATTATTGACTCTAATTGTATATATGTAATTGAAGATGGTAAAATAACCGAAAGCGGAACTCACGTCGAACTCGTTGCTCAAAATGGACATTATGCAAAGCTTTATAAAACTCAATTTAAAATAATTTAAACTTCTTTTTTGTTTAATTTTAATATACAATCCATTAAAAAGTCATCTATTTCTCCATTTAAAATCCTTTCTGTATTTTGAGTTTCGTATCCTGTTCTAGTATCTTTTACAAGTTTGTATGGATGAAGGACGTAATTTCTAATTTGGTTTCCCCATGATACGTCATCTTTTTGAATGGAGTCTTTCTGCTCTCTTTTTTTTCTCTCTTCCATTTCGTAAAGTTTGGAATATAGCATTCTCATTGCTTCCTCTTTATTTTTGAATTGACTTCTACCATCTTGACAGGCGACGACTATGCCAGTTGGTAAATGAGTTATTCTAACCGCACTATCCGTTGTGTTGACATGTTGCCCGCCAGCTCCTGATGAGCGGTAAGTATCTATTTTTAAATCCGATGGGTTAATTACTATATTCGTGATGTTTTCAACAAGTGGGGTTACAAGAAGACTTGCAAAGCTTGTCTGTCTTTTTCCTTGTGCGTTAAAAGGGGATACTCTTACAAGGCGGTGAATTCCTGTTTCGTGCTTTAACCAACCGTAGACATTTTCCCCTTCTATTTTTAAGATGCAGTTTTTTATACCTGCTTCTTCGCCCACTAGCCTGTTAATTACCTCAAGTTTAAAGCCCTTGTTTTCCGCCCATCTAATATAAACTCGCTCTAAAATTTCTGCCCAATCTTGGCTTTCCGTTCCTCCTGCTCCCGAGTTTATCTCCACAAATGCCCCAAACGTATCCGCCTCTTCCTTAAACATTCCTTCCACTTTTAGTTTAGCGATTTTGGCGTCTAAAATTTTAATTTCGTTTGCAATTGATTTAATATCGCCCACGTCGTCTTCTGTTGTTATTTCTAGCAGTTCCTCTAAGTCGCTTCTTTCTTGCTTTAGAGCGTTGAATGTTTCTAAAACTTTGGAGATTGACGATTTTTCTTTTAGGATTTTTGGAGAATAGTCCCCCTCGTTTATTTTTGCCTCAATTTCTTTTAATTTTTCTTGCTTTTCGTTTATTTCCAAAAGAGACTGAATAAGCTCAACTTCTTTGGATAGATTGTTTCTCAAGTGTGATTTTAGTTCAAATTTCATATAATATTTTTTGTATGATGTTTTTGAATAAAGCAAAAAATAAGGCTTGTCAATACTTGTAGATAATATGTTTTTGGCATTGGACTTGACATCTAAATTCTTATAGTATCATATTGTTTTCTATGTAAAAAGAAATTCATAGCCATTTCTATAGTTTTAAGAGATTTTGCATACACAAAAGTTCTTCTTTTTAAACAAGGAATGTAATGACGAAGCCTTGCGTTAAAACTTTCAACAAGACAAGTTTCCAATTTGGATACAATGTGAGTTTTGTGTTTTGGAATAATTTTATGATAAGATTGATTGCCGTCCGTAGAAATTATAAATGTCCATAATTTATCAAGCTTTTTCTAAAACTCCTTTTCTGTTTTAATTGTTCCGCCTCTTATATAAAATGAACGCAAACAACCTTTGTTCCTATAAGCAGTAGTCCATATTCTAACTTCCTTTCCTCCGTTAATTGGCTTTTTTTATAAATGTGCGAAGTTCATCAAGCTCAAGCACTTCGCAAATTTCCCCCGCATCATTATTTTTAATTTCTAAAGTTTCATACTTCTTTAAAAGCCATTTAACTACAGTTTGATAATATATTTTTAATCCGAATATTTTAGAAAGAATATCAGCTATCCTCCTAAAACCATTACCATTTTCATACAAAATTAATGCTATTTCATGAATTCTTTTGTCATATTTTACTCTTTCATCTCCTTTAATTACCGTTCTTTTGCATTTTCTACATAAATATTTCTGTTTCTTTTTATTGGTAAATCCCGCTTTAACAATATTCTTAGAAGAGCAAAGCTTACATTTGCTAACGCCGACCGTTGGTTCTTTCATAGTGAATTATTTAGTTGATGATTTTTGGTATGAAGATAAGAATTTAGATGTCAAGTTCTTGAATTGGAAGCTTTGTTTAAATAGATATATAATTAAATTACCGAAAATTTTTTATAACACTTTCTTGACATCGTAAAATAATGTTTTAGAAATATGTTAAATATTTTTTAACTTGTGGGATTTTTATTATTTTTAAAGGATTTTTTTTCCTCTCTTGGAGTATTGGCAATACCTTTATTCATTGCGCTCTCGGTCACCTGTATTGTGATAATTGAAAGAGTATTATTCTATAGTGTAGTTTTTAGATTTAGAAAGGTTGCCGTTAATATTGAAGATATAATATTGAAAAATAAAGCTTATCCAAAGCAATTTCGTGAAGATTTGCTTGAAATAGAGTTAGAGCATATATATATGTCTCTTAATTTTGGCTTAAACTTGCTTAAATTTATCGCAGGAGTTGCAACTATGCTTGGTCTTTTAGGAACCGTTCTTGGTATGATTGACGTATTTTCTTCAATATCCAGCATTAAAACTGCCGTTAGCCCTGCAATTATATCATCTGGAATAAAAAAGGCAATGTTCACAACCGCATATGGTCTTATAGTTGGAATAATAGCATTATTTACACATTATATTTTTGAAAACATGAAAGAAAGAGCCTTTTTAAAATTAGAGGAATATTCCGTGATGTTAAATGCAAATGTAGAACATGAGCATATTTCAAAAAAAATTTCAAAGGAAAGGTAATAATTAAATTTATTTTGCAAATAAAGAGGTTGAGTATTGAAAACGCTCAACTTCATTTGGAGAGAGGTATTTTTTTATATCATAAACCGCAGAAGCAACCTCCGAAAAACCTGCTAATATAAGCTTTAATTTGCCATTATAACATGCTATATCACCAACCGCATAAATACCTTCTTTTGAGGTTTTCATATTGCTTTGCTCCACCTTTGCAAGCCCATTTTCTTTTTCTATACCAAAAATATCAATTAATGAACTATCTGTAGCAAGACCAAAAAATGGCAAAAGAAAATCAGTCTCTAGCTCTCTTTCGTCTCCCTGAAGATTAACCACGGTAAGAGATTTTAAAACACCATTTTCTCCTTTTAAAGATTTTAGTTGAAATGGAATTATAAACTCAAGCCTGCCCAAAAAGGCAAATTCATCGAGTATTTGTAGGCTTTCAGGAGATGCTTTAAATTTATCTCTCCTGTGTATAAAATAAATTTTCTCAGCTATTTTGCTTAATGAAATTGCCCAATCAACTGCACTGTCTCCCCCTCCTGCAATTGCAACTTTTTTATTTGCAAAAATGGATTTATTAGGGACGGAGTAGAATATAGTTTTACCTTCAAATTCATCAATTTTTTCAAGTGGGGGGCGATTAGGGGTGAACCTTCCTCCCCCTGTTGCTATAATAATTGAGCGAGCATGAAAACTCCTATTTTTACTTGTAGAAAGAGTAAATATACCATCATTTTTTGTGTAAGATAAAACTGTCTCGTTTAGTTTTATTTCGGGAGAAAATCTTTCATTTTGCTTTTCTAGATTTAAAATTAAATCTCTAGCCGTAATTTCAGGGTGAGATGGTATATCGTAAATTGGTTTTTCAGGGTATAAAGCTGTGCATTGACCGCCGATAAAATCTAAAGCTTCAAACATAATGCACGAGAGTTTTTTCATTCCCGCAACAAAAGGCACAA
The DNA here is from genome assembly GCA_044370655.1 of Candidatus Deianiraeaceae bacterium. GTDB lineage: Bacteria > Pseudomonadota > Alphaproteobacteria > Rickettsiales > Deianiraeaceae > CAZFPN01. The sequence goes on from JBILVD010000020.1 coordinate 9,567, forward strand.
ACAAACCAGTGGGGCCGGTGCCGATAATTGCAATATCGTATATCATGATTTTAAACTAAATGATGTTCCGCAACCGCATTTTGTTTCAAAATTAGAGCTTTCTATTACAAAATAAGAGGCACTGATAGTTTTTTTAAAGTCAAGAATGGAGTTTTGAAGCTTTTCTGCAAATTTATTTTTAATTGCAACAATCACTGAGCCATCTCCACTTTTAATTGTATAATCATCTTCTTCTAAAGATTTCTCCAATGCAAATTTGTAAGAAAACCCATGACAGCCACCAGAAATAAGAGAAATTCTAACAAACTCCCCTTCTTTTCTTGTGCTTTCAATTCTCACTTTTGCCTCTTCGGTTACTTTAAATTCCATATTTCAAATTTATTCTTTTCTGTCTCCAAAAAATCTTAAAAGTGCAAGGAAGAGATTTATAAAGTCCATATAAAGTGTTAACGAACCCATAATTGCAAGCTTTTTAGCCATATCTACTCCAATTTCTCCTGTTTCTATATGGTAGTACATATCTCTTATTTTTTGTGTATCATATGCTGTTAAACCAACAAATACGATAACAGAAAAGATCGATATTACAAAGCCAAGACCAGAACTTTTTAAAAATATATTTACAAGAGAGGCGATTATAATTCCTATAAGACCCATCATCATTATACTACCCATTTTAGTTAGGTCTGTTTTCGTTGTCTGTCCATAAATTGAAAGTGCAAGGAATGTTGAAGCAGTTATAAAGAAAGTTTTTGTTATACTTTCACCCGTATAGACAAGGAAGATAGAGGAAAGACTTGCTCCCATTAATCCTGCAAAGACATAAAATAAAGTTTGAGCAGTTTGAAAGCTCAAAGTTTGTATTTTAAAACCAAAGAAGAAAGCAATTGCGATAGGGGACAGTGCAACCAAAATTCCCAAAGGAGAACCGTGAAGTGCCATCATAAGGCTAGCACTTTGAGAAAGGAAAAAGGCTATAAGACCAGAAATTGCAAGAGCAATAGACATGTTTCTATAGACATAAACCATATAATTTTTTAATCCTTCATTTGTTCTTTGCATTGAAGCAAAAGAATTAAAGGCAGATGTTTTGCTAAAGTCTTTCATAAAATAACACTTATTAAATTAGGTTTACTAGTTAATATATAAAGCAAAAAAATAATTTTACAAGAGTTTTTGAAAACTTTTTTTAAAAAAACTTGATTTTATGTAAAATTTATTTTAAAAAACTTCAAAAAGTATGGAAGTAATTGATTTAAGACATGAGATATGCCCTATAAATCTTGTAAAATTTAAGTATCATTTCTATCGCCTACAAAATTTACATAACTTCGAAAAATCCTCCTTTCTTATAAAAAATGGGGAGCCTTTAAATGGAGTTATAAGGTTTTTAGAGTATAAAAAAGTGACTTTTAACCTGCAAGACAAAGATGATTTTGTTGTGTTAAATATAAAAAATTAAATTTCAACATTTGGTTTAGTGTTGTCAAAAATACGCTTAAATGAATATCCAATTTTCAAAAGCCCCATAGCAACAACAAGTAAAACTCCCGCTTCAACAATAAAAATGCCTATTTTTTGACTTACTCCTAAAGAAAAGCCGAGTTTCTGTAAAACTGCAAATTCAAGAAAATTCCCCCCCAGTAGCATTGTTATAATTCCCATTCCAAAGTAAAGCATGATTCCAAAATAAAGCATCAGGTTAGAGAAATCATCTTTTACTAAATAATCTTCATCGTCAAAAATGAATTGATACACAAGAAAAACACTTCCGAAAATTGCCCCAGCTTGAAACCCTCCTCCAGCACTCTCCTCTCCGTGAAAGTGTATAAAAAGAGCATAAAACACAGCAATATGAAGGAGAAGTTTTAATGAAACCTCAGCTACTTTATCTTTCATATTTTTAAAAATTTACTTGCAAGTATTTTTTATTTATTTTAATAAAACTAAAGTTGCAAGTATTTTTTATATTTTTATGCACAAATTAAGAGTGCAAGGGCTTCGCAAATCTTATAAAAAAAGGGAGGTTATTAAAGGGGTGGATTTTGAAATTTCATCTGGTGAAAGTGTTGCAATTTTAGGTCCAAATGGTGCGGGAAAAACCACTTGCTTTTATATGATTGTTGGCATTGTTAAGCCGAATGCAGGCAAAGTTATGTTAAATGAGCACGAGATAACAAACTTACCAATTTATATGAGGGCAAGGCTTGGAATTAGCTATCTCCCTCAAGAGTCTTCAATTTTTAGGGGCTTAACTGTGGAGCAAAATATTATGGCTTGTCTTGAATGCGTGGAAAATAAAAACGATATCAGGCTTCAAAAATTAGAGGATTTACTAGCAGAATTCAAAATATCTCATCTTCGCAAATCTCTTTCAATATCTCTTTCTGGTGGTGAGAGAAGAAGGCTTGAAATTGCAAGATGTTTAGCCTCAAATCCTAATTTTATCTTACTTGACGAACCTTTTGCGGGAGTAGACCCTGTTTCTGTATCTGATGTTTTAAATGTAATAGGCGAATTAAAAGAGAGAGGGATTGGAGTTTTAATTACAGACCATAATGTAAGAGAAACTCTTAAAATTGCCGATAGAGGTTATATTATTTATAATGGAGCAGTTCTTGTTTCTGGCACTGCAAAGGAGATAACATCTCACGAAGGAGCCAAAAAACACTACTTAGGGAAGGATTTTATTTGAAAATGATAAAATATATTATTTTTTTTATCCTTTATGGATTTTGCAGTTTTGCCGCTGTTATTGAGGATTTTAACTCTATTAAAAAATATGTCAGCCTTGTTGACGGAAGAAGAGTGTTGCTATATAGGGAGTTTTTAAAAGATGGAGAATTGAGATTTTTAGGCACTGATGTAAGCTCTTTAAAAACTTATTTAGTTGAAAATATTGATATTAAAAATGATGAGGAAGGTTTTGAGGAAACTCGTCTCTTTAAAGCGCTTCAAAAGCCACCTATACGCTCTCTTCAAATTAAATCAGGATATTTTTTAACAATTGACCTTTGCTCAAAGCCGAAAAATGCTAGCAAGAAATTTGAAAAAAATTTATTTGAATTTTTAGTCAATTTAGCAAACGAAAACAATAGCCCCATTCCAGTTGGAATTGCAATTTCTGGTAATTGGATAAAAGAAGAAAGGGACAATTTTAATTATATTAAAAACTTAGAAAGAGAGAAAAAACTTGATATAATTTGGATAAATCACTCAACAAGTCACCCTGCTAACAATGGAAAGTTTTTAACCGCAAAAAATGTGGATTTTGAAAAAGAAGTATTAGAATTAGAAAAAATACTTCTTAAAAATGATGAAGTTCCCACAGTTTTCTTCCGCTTCCCAGGGCTTGTTTTTAATAAATTGACTCAAGAAAAACTATCCGCACTTTCTCTTATTCCTCTTGATGCAAACGCTTGGCTTTCAAAGGGGGAGAAGATTACAAATGGAAGCATTATTTTAGTTCACGGAAACGGAAATGAAAACAGAGGAGTGAAGCGATTGATGAAATATATGAAAAATAATAAAAGAGATTTTGTGAGTATCTATCATGATTAATTGAAGATAGATTAATTCTATTAGTGCTCGTCCCACTTTATAGAAGAAATATCAATTCCTTCTTTATACATCTCCCAAAGTGGAGAAATTTCACGCAAACCTTCAATTTTAGATTTTATTAAATTTATAGCAAAATCAATCTCTTCCTCTGTCGTAAAGCGTCCAAAACCTATTCTAATTGAAGTATGTGCCAAATCTTCTGTTACTCCTAGAGCACGAATAACATATGAAGGTTCAAGGCTTGCAGAAGTACAGGCAGAACCTGATGATACGGCAATTTGATTTATTGCCATAATCATACTTTCCCCCTCAATAAAGGCAAAACTTGCATTGAAATTTCCTTTAAAACGATGCTCCTTGCTACCATTTAAAAAAATTTGCTCCCCACCTTCCACAAGCTCCTTATAAAACTTATTAAAAAAGCGTTCTAATTTTTTATTCTCCTCACTCATCTCCTCTTTTGCAATTTTAGAAGCAAGGCCAAACCCCGCAACCAAAGGCGTTGCCAAAGTTCCACTTCTAAAACCTCTCTCCTGCCCCCCTCCGTGAATAATAGGCAAAAGCCTTACTCTAGGTTTGCGTCTTACATACAGTGCTCCAATTCCCTTAGGGCCATAAATTTTGTGAGCAGAAATAGTCATTAAATCAATATTCATAGACTCAACGTCAAGAGGAATTTTACCAAATCCTTGAGCGGCATCAGTATGAAATAAAACCCCTTTCTCTCTTGTTATTTTTCCAATTTCTGTTAAATCTTGAATAACTCCAATTTCATTATTTACAGCCATTACAGAAACAAGTAAAGTGTTGTCTGTTATGGCGTCTCTTAATTTGTTTAAATCAAGGCGACCATCATTTTCAACTGGAAGTATGGTAAGTTTTGCTCCTTTGCTCTCTAAATATTTACAAGTGTTTAAAACGCACTTGTGCTCCGTTATTACGGTTATGATATGGTTTTTCTTTTCACCATAAAATTGATAAGCTCCCATTATCGCCAAGTTGTTGCTTTCGGTTCCACCTGATGTAAAAACAATATCCTTCGCATCAGCGTTAATCACGCTTGCAATCTGCATTCTAGCTGTTTCGCAAATTTCCTCCGCCCTCCATCCAAAAATATGGCTTCTTGAGTGGGGGTTGCCAAAATCCTCCATCATAGTTTTTGTTACAATTTCAATCACTCTAGGATCTATTGGGGTAGTTGATTGATAGTCGAAGTAGCAAGGTGTTTTCATAATTATTAATCTGCGTTTTTCTTTTGATAGTCTAGTATTGCTGCCCTAATTGCTTGTTCTGCAAGTAGTGAGCAGTGCCTTTTAACTGGAGGAAGCTTTAATTCTTTAGCAATGTCCTCGTTTGTTATCTTCAAAGCTTCTTCAATCGTTTTATTTTTTATCATCTCCGAAGCAAGGCTAGCACTTGCAATTGCTGCCCCACAACCAAAAGTTTTTACTGAACTTCTTTTAATTTTCCCATCAGAGTCTATCATTAGGCTCATTTTCATCACATCTCCACAAGCAGGTGCCCCAACAAGACCTGTGCCAACCTCATTAGAGTTTTTATCAAATTCTTCTTTATTTTCTATTTTTGTGCTTATAGCATCTTTAAATCGCTCTTCTAATTGTTTTGAGTATGCCATATGTAGTAAATAATTCTTATTCAACAAATTAAATATAAAAAAGTAGATAGAGTTTGTCAACTATTTTTTTATAAAATAAATGCAAATATATCAAATGAAATTGATACTCGGTATCACATCTTAAATTAAAACATACTTACATGAAAGGAGGGTAAAAACATTAAAGAATAAAATACTTAACAACTAGTAGTGCCCTTTCTTGTTTTTATTGCAAATTTACAAAAAACATATGATATCTTTGGTAGTATATTAATGTTATTAAATAAAGAGTTTACATATGATTTTGTGTAAGCCTAAAAAGAAATTATAAAAAAAACTTGACAAATAAAAATTATTGCTTCCTAATTATTCAACAAAAAGTGGGTGATTAGCTCAGTTGGTAGAGCATCTCCCTTACAAGGAGGCGGTCGGCGGTTCGAGCCCGTCATCACCCACCACTTAAAAATCCCTTATTTACAGGGCTTTTCTCAAATTCAATTTCAAGCAAATTTTAAAAGCAAATTTCTCATTGCCGTGCCATTGTGGAATTGCTAAAAAACAGCAGACATTAAGAAATAACAGGTTTCGCTTTAGCTAAATCTGTTTAAATCTTTATGAAAGATAGTAATCTTTTTAAGAATGGTAAACCAAGAGGAAAGCAAAGGCGGAAGTGTGAAGATTGTAATAGAAGAATAGCTTGAAAGGAAAGAAGTATTCTATATAACAAAAGAAAAGAGTAATAAAGGCAGTACAAGAGGAATGGGAATAAGAGATGTGGAAGTAATAGAGTTGGATGAATTATTTACTTACGTGAAGAAAAAACAAAGAATTGATTCAAAAACAAATGAAATGAATGGAGAATATGCAAGAATTTGACTTGCAGTGATGGAAATAACCTAGAAGTAATTGCATTTCATGTTGGCGGTGGCACAAAAAATGATGCAAAAGCTATATGGAAACAATTAACATATGCTTGCATTTCTTTGATTGTTTGCACTGATGGAAATTATTCTTATAATTCTGTTATTCCAAAACATAAAACTCATATAATAAGTAAGAGTGAAGCTTGTTTAGTTGAGGCAAAAAACTCTTCCTTAAGAGACAACTTGGCAAGATTAAACAGAAGAACAAAGAGATACTCCAAATCAAAAGAGATGTTAGAGTTGACGCTCTACATCTTTTATAACAAGGAATTAGCATTATCTAACCCCAACTTCGTTTAAGCCATAATTCTATTTAAATCAATCTTTGGTTTTGTAGGATTTAAACTATAATAACAAAGGGAAGATAAAATATTCATAAAGAAGTTAGTCGTAGAGCGGTATTTCGTATGAACCAAATGTTTATAATCTTTTAAATTACCAAATATTGTT
>JBILVD010000110.1:0-2500 GCA_044370655.1 Candidatus Deianiraeaceae bacterium
GTAGGCCTAAATAAAGAAATAGAATACTGTTATTTGGTTAAAGATTGCACTTTTTCGTTTGTGATTTAAAGAATGAACTTTAATTTGCATTTTTATAATTATTTTTGGCTTCAGCCTAAGCTCTTTCTATGTAGTAAACTCCAGGTCCGAGTTGATGCTAAAGAGAAAAATCGATTGGAATTCTGTTAGTTCCTGAACCAAATTGCTGTACCTCTTTGTCTATATTTCTCCACTTCATGCGGGTAGGTAAAACATAGTAGCCAGGGCCTGGAGTAGCTTATTCTTCACTTTTTAAATTTAAAAAACTGTCATCTCTTTAAGTTTTGCTGTTGAATGGTAACTTATTTTCTTATTTTATGTGACTTTGTTGAATCGTTTAAATATTCGGAAATATTACCGTCTTTTAGCTTTAAAAAGTATTATCTGGAAATCTTTGAGTTGAAGATCCAAAAAATTGATATTTTAAAGGTCTAGTATTAGTGCAGCTAAATGCTGATAAATTCGTGCTGTATTAGCCAGGGGCAGGTAGAGGATATTTGAAATTATTTTATTTCCTGTGATTAACGATCATTTCAGCTTGACTACCATATACAACAGAGTCGAAAAAAGATCTGACTGTGTTAGACTTGAAAACAGATGTTGCTTGTGGGGCTTTAATTGATTTTTGTGGTGATATTGTATACTTTCCTGGACCAAGTGGGTTGGATTAATTAGAAGCAAATCTTTATACTTTATCTTTAGTCCAAATCGTTCCTTTTGATATAATTGTTTTGTTTTTCTGAGAATTGTAAGAGCCTGGACCTGGTGAAGTCTCTTCTTATTTGATTTAATGTCTTTTTTATAGGATTTATAATAGTCCTCTTGCTTTTGAGGGTATTGAAGGTAAGACTTTGAATCCATTTGTTGTTATATTTCTCTTTGAAATCGGTTTTTTTTGTTTGAAGTGCTGCCCAGAATTTAAAGTTTGATCTTGATTAATCTTAAATTACATGAACCAGGGCCTGGGATATCTTCTATGGATTAATCAAATCTTTTGATTGAAGACTGAAATGGTACTGATTCTTGTGAATTTATTTTTAAAAGTACATTATTTTTGCAGAAATAAGAAGTCACCTTTGGCTTTATAAATGATTTATCGATATTGTACTCGCCTGGACCTGGTGTTTCATTATTCAAACTGTTTTAGAACTAGATCTTTCTGAGACTTGTACTTCGAAAAGGTGCAAATTAATTGTTTACTACACTAGTATCTAAAGTATAGTGTGCAGGGCTTGGGTAACAGTCTTTTTAACTTCTGTCTGTTATTTTTCTCTCAGAAACACAAACAAAGGCCATTACAATAATTTTAATATTCGCAATATTCTAACGTGTATATTCAAATTAATGTCCCATAGCTACCATCGCTTACGTCAGACCATTGAGAGTGTAGAGAGAGGCAGTACTCCATTTTGTAAGTTGTATGAAGAGCTTGATCAAATGTAAAAAAATACTGCTTGTCCTGAAAAAAGTGAATAAGAGAATATTGAAGAGTATATTTGCATTATGAGAAAGATGTTGAGGGGCTACAAAACAGAAATAAACAAAATAAGAAAATAGTCTTAGACTTTTTTCAAGCTTTTAAAGTAATAAAGAAGAACAAGTACAAAAATAAGTGAAAAAAGTAGTGCTGAAATAGACAAAGAAATCTAAATTCTTACTTAAAAGCTCAAAAAACATATGAAATGATCAACCATCTTTTACTACGTCATAAAAATTTATAATCCTTTATTTTTAAACTTTATTGTTTTATAAAATGAACTTGAGCGAAAAAATACTAATTTGCAATACGTGCAATTTTTATCCAACTAAAGCCTAAAGTAAAGATATAGAAGTAACCTTACAAAATATTTTCTGGACTTGTAAAGCCTGTTAAACCATTAATAAATATATGAAAAAATGGACTGTCAATTTACCGACTACTGAGCACATTCTTACATCTGTAAGTAGTCTTTTGGCGAAATAACATAATAAAAGCTTAGAATAATACTATATTATAATGAAATAGACGAGAAACGACCGAATATTTGATTTGTAGTTGATGGCTTACAAACTCTTGAGTGAAAGTTTAGGTTAAAAATATGAAAAGTTGCAAAAATTAATTAGGCTTGTGAATTAGTCTCGATTAAGGCCTATTTTGAAAAAGAGAAAGATGGCCTTGCAAAAATTTGTAAGTTCAAACATAAAAGGAGATAAATATTTGTAAAGATTGGATTACTTAATCTGTATAATCTAAAAATATTTACTTTCATTAAAGCATAAAAGGTAAAGTAATGTTGAATTTTACTGTAATATCTATCTTACAATTATAGTTTAATAAAATTCTAGGAAATTTATTTTCAATTTTAACACTTTTGACCTACAATAGAGCTAAAGTTAAGTTTAAAATTTCATACTTGTCTATCTGCTTGTGAATTCAAAATAGTTACCTAAATGGCTTTATGAAAAATACAAAGTAATTCTT
>JBILVD010000047.1:0-9104 GCA_044370655.1 Candidatus Deianiraeaceae bacterium
ACTATTCATATATCCTTTAAAAAGTTATTGTTTTCAATTTAAGGTTTTATTGGAAGATGTTAGTTTGCAACTGGTTTCTTAAACGAAGTTGGGGTTATCAACTTTTTATTTTATATATTTGATTAAATAATTAAGAAAAATTTTAGTTGATATTTTTTAAAATATATTTATTAAGAAGTTATTTTGTTGAATTTTATGTCTATTTTTGGAACAGATGGAGTAAGAGGGAGGGTTAATGAGTATCCAATGACACCAGAAATTGCTATGAAAATTGCCTCAATAGTTGGGAGTAAAGCTGTGAAATCATTTAACGGAGGTTTAAAAAGAGTGATAGTAGGGAAGGATACTCGTAAGTCCTGCTATATGCTAGAATCTGCAATTACTGCTGGTTTAATTTCCGCAGGAGTTGATGTTATTTTAACTGGCCCCATTCCAACACCAGCGGTTAGTATGCTTACAAACTCACTTAGAGCGAATTATGGAATTATGATTTCCGCCTCTCACAATTTGTTTGAGGATAATGGTATCAAAATTTTCAATCACAATGGAATAAAGATATCAGATGAGGAGCAACATGAGATAGAACGCTCTCTCCAGTTTTCATATGAGAAATTTTATGTGGAAGCAAGTAAGGTTGGAAAGGTGCGAAGGCTAGATGATGTAATTGGGAGGTATGTTGAGTTTATAAAGTCTTCTATATCAAAAAATATTAGGTTTAAAGGCATTAAAATTGTTCTTGATGTTGCAAATGGGTCGGCTTACAAAATTGCTCCAGAGATTTTTGAGGAATTGGGGGCGGAAGTTTGCATACTAAACAACGACCCAACAGGGGAGAATATAAATCAAAATTGTGGCTCTACCTGCCCTGATGTAATTTCAAAAAAAGTGAAGGAATTAGGTTATGACATTGGAATAGCGGTTGATGGAGATGCGGACAGAGTTATAATTTGCGATGAAGATGGCGAGATTATAGACGGCGACTTGATAATTGGGGCAATTGCTAAATTTATGATGGACGAAAAGCGTTTAGCAAGCCAAAAAGTTGTTTTAACTGTGATGTCTAACCTTGGATTAGAGAATTTTTTAAAAAATATTGGGATAGAGGTTTTTAGAACTCCAGTAGGAGACAGGCATGTAATTACTAAAATGCAGGAAATTGGAGCAAATTTAGGGGGAGAGCAGTCAGGTCATATCATTCTAAACGACTATTCTCAAACAGGTGATGGAATTTTGTCTGCACTTCAAATCCTAGCTTTTTTAATTAAAAACAACTTGAAAACAAGTGAGATATTTAATATATTCAAAAAAGTGCCACAAATTTTAGTTAATGTAAAGTTTTCTAATAGATGTAAAATAAATTTAAACGATGAAGCTCTCTCCTCTATTATCACAAATATTGAGAAAGACTTAGGGGGCGAAGGAAGAATTTTGGTTAGAAAGTCTGGCACGGAAAACTTGGTAAGGCTTATGGTTGAGGGGGAAAATGAAGAAAAAAACAAAAATGCAATTAAAGCTCTCACAAATTATTTTGAAGATAAAAAATGAGCGTTTTTGTTAAACTCAAAAGTGAATACTCCATTACAAAAAGTACGATAACTATAAAAGAAGGGGTTAAAATTGCGAAGAACTTGGGGTATAAATCTGTTTTGCTTGCAGATGATGGAAATTTATTTGGAGCGTTAGACTTCTCTCTAGAAGCAATTAAAAATGGTATTTTGCCGATAATTGGCGTCTCCATCACTTTTTTGTTTCAAAATGAAAATCAAAACATAACACTCGTAGCAAAAACAAATGAGGGCTTTTGTAATTTACTTTCTTTGACATATGGTAAGCCTTCTCTTGAAGATGTTAAAAATAAAAGTGAGGGAATTCTTGCACTTTGCAATATCTCAAATGAAGACTTAACCTTAGAGCTTTTGAATACATTTAAGCAAGATTTATACTTAGAAGTTTGCCGTCTTTCAAATGATAAACTAGAAATTCAAAAAGAAGAGGAAATTTTAAGCTTTGCACTTAAGTTCAACATACCGATAATATATTCAAATGATGCTTACTTTCAAACTCCAGAAATGTTTGAAGCGGAAGACATTCTCCGTTGCATAGGCGAAGGTAGGTTTTTACTTGAAGAGCAAAGAGAAAAACTCTCTATTAATAATTATTTTAAAAGCCCTAATGAGATAAAAGAGCTTTTTGCAGACTTGCCAGAAGCAATTGAAACGGCGGAAAACTTGCCTTTTAAAATCTCTTTTGCACCTCGTGCTTCAAAACCTTTACTTCCCTCTTTTGCACAGGATGAAAGGCTGGAAATGGAGGAAAAGGCAAGAAAAGGCTTAGAAGAAAGATTTGCAAGTGGGGAGGCGATTGGCTTAACTTCAGGTAAATTTACAAGGGAGGATTATGAAAAAAGGCTAGAGTATGAGACGGAGGTTATTTCTAAAATGGGATTTTGTGGATACTTCCTTATAGTTGCTGATTTTATTGTTTGGAGCAAGTCAAACGGCATTCCTGTGGGGCCGGGGAGGGGGAGTGGTGCGGGCTCTATTATTGCATATTCTCTTAAAATTACAGATGTTGACCCTCTCTACTATGGGCTTCTATTTGAGCGTTTTTTAAACCCTGATAGAATTTCAATGCCAGATTTTGATGTGGATTTTTGCCAAGAAGGGCGTGAGAGAGTTATAGACTATGTAAAGCAAAAATATGGAGAGGAGAATGTTGCGGGAATAATAACTTTTGGAAGGCTTCAAGCTCGTGCCGTTTTAAAAGATGTTGGGAGAGTGCTTCAAATTCCTTACATAGTTGTAGATAAAATTTGTAAATTAATCCCTTTTAACCCTGTAGAGCCTGTAAGTCTTGAAAAAGCAATAAGCCTTGACCCCGAACTTCAAGCACAAAAAGAAGCAGACGAAACAATTGCAAAACTTCTTGAATTTGGGCTAAAGCTGGAAGGTTTAATTCGCCATTCTTCCGCACACGCCGCAGGTGTTATTATAGCAGATAGACCGTTGCTAAATTTGGTTCCGCTTTTTAGGGCAGAGGATGGGGTCTTGCCTGTGGTGGGGTATCATATGAAAGCCTCTGAGAGTGCGGGGCTTGTAAAGTTTGACTTCCTAGGCTTGAAAACGCTTACAATAATTGCAAATGCATGCAAAATGGCGAAGGAGCAACTAGGCATAACTCTGGAGATGAGCAAAATTCCTCTAACTGATGAAAAAACTTTTGAACTTTTGCAAAACGGGCTTACCTTGGGAGTGTTTCAACTTGAGAGCCTGATATGTCGTGATTCAATGAAGAAAATGAAGATAGACAAAATTGAAGATATCATTGCTTTAACATCTCTAAATCGCCCCGGACCTATGGAGAATATCCCTTCTTTTATCAACCGTAAATTAGGGCTAGAGCAAATTTCTTACCCTCATCAAAGTTTGGAAGGCTTGCTTGCGGAAACATATGGAATTATTATCTATCAAGAACAGGTGATAAAAATTGCACAGATATTAGCAGGATACACTCTAGGAGAGGCGGACTTGCTAAGGCGAGCCATGGGGAAAAAAATCAAGGAAGAGATGGAAGCTCAAAGAAAGATTTTTATTGAAGGAGCGGTGAAAAATGGAGTTATTGAGGCGAAAGCTTCAGAGATTTTTGACCTAGTGGATAAATTTGCAGGATATGGTTTTAACAAATCTCACGCAGCGGCTTATACGGTTATATCCTATCAAACAGCATATTTAAAGGCTCACTTTCCACTTCAATTCTTCGTCTCCAACCTTAATATGTCAATTGCGGATACAGATGACATCAACCTTTTTGTGAGTGATGCGAGGAATATGTCTATAAAAGTGAACTTGCCTTGTATTAACACTTCAAAACCTTATTTCACGACTGATGGTAAGGAGATATTCTACGGACTTGGGGCTTTAAAATCAGTTGGTATATCCTCTATGGAAGAGGTTGTAAGCGTAAGAGAGAAAGGGGGAAGCTTCAAGGATATATTTGATTTTTGCAAGAGAGTGGGGCATAAAAATGCAAACAAGAAGCAACTGGAGGCTTTAACTAAAGCGGGAGCGTTTGATTGCCTTTCTATAAACAGAAAGCAGGTTTTAGAAAGCATTGAAATACTCACTAATTTTGCCTCTAGCCCTTTAGCTGATTTTGCGGAGATGAACCTTTTTGAAGAAGAGGTAAAAATGAACCCTAAGCTAAAACCTGTCAGCGGAGATTTTTCTTCTCAAGAAAAGTTGGAAAATGAGTTTGATGCGGTTGGTTTTTATTTATCCTTCCATCCTTTAAGTGCGTATCTTGCAAAGCTTGAAGCGGGAGGATTTACGAGTTTTAGAAACTTAGAAGAAGCCCTTGGTTTTGAAAAGGAAAAACGATTTTTGATGGCAGGTGTTGTAAGCCTTGTAAAGCAGAGAAGTGGGGCGAGGGGGCGTTTTGCTTTTGTTCATTTTAGTGAAGTTTCGGGTATTTTTGAGGCCTCTATATTTAAAGATGAACTAATTACAAAGCATAGGGAGGATTTAGTGGTGGGCAAGCTTCTTGCGGTGAAGGTGTCTGTTAGCAAACAGGGGGATACAGGCTCTCTTAGAATTATCATAAACGATATTTTTAAACTGGAAGAAGCCCTTTTGAATGTGAAACTTAGCAGTAAAGAGGTTTTAGTTAAGGAAGTTTTAGTTAAGGAAGTTTTAGTTGATGAGGTTTTAGTTGATGAGGTTTTAGCAAAAGAAGATGCGATTAAGGAGGTTAATGCAAAAAAAGCTAACATTTTGCAAGAAGATATTTATACTCCAAAATTATTAGTGCTGGATTTGGAGGATGTAAAAAAAGAATCTTTTTTAAGAATTTGGGAGAGCATCAAAGCATTAAATAAAGGAAAAACTATGATTTACATTAAACAAAATAGCATTAAATTAAAATTAGATGGCTCTTATCGAATTCCTCAAAATTTAGTGAGAGATTTAAAAGCGAGCGGGTGCAAGGTGTTTGACTACCATTAAGTTTCAAATTTTTAGGCTTATTGAGAGACTTCTTCGTGAAAAGCCGATTTCCACATTTTTAGATGTAAAAACATTTGCGTATAAATATGAAATAACAACTGCCACAAGAACGTCCGATACGAAGTGTGCTCTTGCTTGAACTCTGCTGTAACCTACAAAAGTAGAGGCAATTAAAGGTAAAATAGCATAATTCCAGCCTAAATTTTTAGCAATGAATAAACTGGGAGCAAATGCCATTGTTGTGTGCCCTGAAGGGAATGACTTTTTATCGGATCTGTTTGGTCTTTCTCTTCGAACGGATAATTTAAGCATTGATGAGGTTAGAAGAGAAATTCCAACGGATTTTGTAAAATTGACAAAATCCTCCTTAGATTTATCTTCATAAATCATAACGGATATTGAGTAAAAAAAATGGAGCAAATTGCATTATATCTCCTAATTTTGTAATTGTTTCACTCTCTTTTTTAGTTATAAAGTTTGGAGAATCAAATGATTTGAAGCTTGCAAATGTAATCTTAAAAAGTATTAAAAAAGTTAAAAAAATTGCATATTTTTTGTAGTTATAAGTCTATCTTTTTTATTCTAATTTCGTGCCTTCCACCTTCAAAGGAAGTATTAATAAAGGTTTTTACTATTTCTAATTGAGTTTCAATTGGTAAAATTCTAGCCCCAAGGCAGACTATGTTAGCATCGTTGTGCTTTCTTGAAAGTTCTGAAATTTGAGTAGAATGGCAAAGGGAGGCTCTTACGCTCTTAAACCTGTTTGCAACAATTGAAACTCCAACTCCGCTTCCGCATATTATAACTCCGAGGCTTCCTTGATTTAATGCTACTTTTTTAGATATTTCACTTGCAACATCCGTGTAATCATCTTGCATTAAAACTTCGTCAAAGTCTATCTTGTTTTGTGTAAAAAAGTTTTTTATTGCGGTTTTAAGACTTTCTCCCGTGTGGTCGCACCCTATAAATGCTTTTTTAAACATACTTTAAAATCTCATTGGCATTAGTATGTAAAAGTAAGAATCTAACTTTTCATCTTTAATTAAGGCTGGGGTTCTCTCGTCTTTTAAACAGAATAGAAGTTTATCGCTTGAAATATGAGCAAGAATTTCAAGAAGGTAGGAATAGTTGTAATTAACTTCAATTACATCTTCAAAAGAAGACTCGGTTGAGATTTCATCTACTGCTTCTCCTGTGTCTTTATTTTTGGCAAGAATGGTAAGTAAGTTGTGAGAAAAGGTAAGCTTTATACTATTTTCTGATGAGCCTGCATGAATTGTAGCAACTCTTTCAATTAAAGTCATAAACTCTTTCCTTGATATTGTGGTAATTTTTGTGTTTTCTTGTGGTATAACTTTTTCGTATTCTGGGAATTCGGCGTCTATCAATTTGGAAACAAAAGAGAATGAATTGCAAGAAAATGTAATTTGCTTTTCAAGTAAGTTTATTTCAAGCTCTTCATCTTCTACTTGTTCTAAAATTTTACATAGCTCAATTGTAGACTTTTTGGGAAGAATGATTTTTAGAAATTTAGACTGTTCAGGAATGCTTGCTTCTAATTTGCAAAATGAAAGGCGATGCCCGTCTGTTGAAACTGTTGTTAAAAATGAAGTTGCGTCTGTCTCTTTAAATTGAAAAGAAAGACCATTCAAGTTAAACCTTACTTCATCATGGTAAATTGAGAATTTGGTTTTGTCAATTAAGGATAAAACCTTTTTAGACATAATTTTAAACGAAGTACCTTTTGAAGATTGACGGTCTTCGTCTTCAATGATGCTTTCAATTGCTTTAAGAGAGAATTTAGACTTTCCGTTTTTTATGTTTAAGGTTAAGTCTTTAACTTCAAGCAAAACATCATTTGAGGGGTTTAATTTTTTGATAATTTCATTTAATTTGATAAACTCTACAAAAACTTCTCCAGAGTTTTCAACTTGAGAATTGAAAAAACTTTTGATTTTTACGTCAAAGTTTTTTGTTTCAAGCATTATGTTGCCTAAAGCTTTATCTGCTTTTATTTTAACTAAAGAGTAATCCTGCGATTTTGCAAGGTCACTCTGCGATTTTGCAATGCCACCAAAAACAAGCGTTAAAGCTTTTAAAATAACACTCTGAGTAGTAGAAAACTTCATATATTCTTCTCTTTTTTTAATAAAGCTTAGCTTATATCTTGTTGCTTGTCAAGTAAAAAATACATTTTTTAAAAGAAAAATTTATATTGACATATAAGACCTTACATTTTATTAAAATCTTAAATTTTGTATAGTTTATGGAGCATTTAAGCGAAAAAACAATTTATGGAACAACCATTTTAGCTGTAAAAAAAGATCGTTCTGTGGTTATTGGGGGGGACGGTCAGGTTTCTCTCGGTTCTTCTATTATGAAAGCTACTGCTCGCAAAGTTAGGCGTATTTATGGGGAAAAGATAATTGCAGGTTTTGCGGGAGCAACGGCAGACGCATTTACTCTTTTTGAAAGGCTGGAAAAAAAATTAGAGCAATATCAAGGTAAGCTTTTAAGGTCCTGCGTTGAGCTTGCAAAAGATTGGAGGACGGATAAATTCTTACGCCATCTTGAAGCCATGCTTATTGTTTCAGACGGTGAGAGTATTCTTGTAATTACAGGCAATGGAGATGTAATTGAGCCAGAAAACGGGGTTGCGGCAATTGGTAGTGGGGGTAATTTTGCACTTTCCGCCGCTCGTGCTTTGATTGATGTTGAGAGCATGGATGCAGAGGCAATTGTGAGAAAAGCAATGAAAATTGCGGGAGATATTTGCGTCTACACAAATCATAATTTGACAATTGAAAAGCTATAAAAATGAAGAAAATTGGTATACTAGGTTCAACAGGCTCAATTGGAAGTTCGGCTATATCTCTCATAAAAAATGAATTAAAAGAGAAGGTTTGCGTTTCTTTCCTTTCCTTTCATTTTAATGCAGAGCTTGCACTTCAACAGGCAATTGCAGTGAAGACAAGAGACGTGTTTGCCACTTCAAAGGAAGGATATCAGGCTTTTAAAAAAATTTATGACGGTAATGAGATAACCTTGCATTTTGGTGATGAAGCCCTTATAGAAGCTTGCAAAAATGAGGACTTAGACGTCATTCTTCTTGCAATTGTGGGGGTCTACGGTCTTAAATTTGCCCTTAGCTCAATTTCTAGCAATAAAAAAAGAACTTTGGCAATTGCAAATAAAGAGGCTATAATCTGCGGAAGCCATTTAATAAATGAGAATTTAAAAAACAGCAAGACTAAAATAATACCTGTAGATTCCGAGCATAATAGTTTATTTAGGCTTCTTTCAAGCCTTTCAAGCGATGCAATTGAGGGAGTTTTTATAACCGCATCAGGAGGGCCGTTTTTAGGCAGAAAGTTTGAGGACTTAAAAGATGTTAGCTTAAAAGATGTGGTTAAACATCCAGTTTGGAGTATGGGAGCGAAGATTTCAGTAGACTCAGCAACGATGGCAAATAAGGGATTAGAGCTTATTGAAGCTTCTAAATTATTTAACATAAAAGCTAGTAAAATTAAAGCCTTTGTTTGCAAAGGAAGCACACTTCATGCGGGTATAAATTTGCATGATGGAGCATCTGTTTGGTTTCTTTCAAAACCAGATATGAAAAATCATATCTCTCACGCAATTTTGGAGGGAGGTATATCAAAACTAAATTTGCCACGAGTTTGCCCTTTAGAGCTTTCTAGTCTTACATTTCAAGAGTTAAAAAAAGATGAATTTCCAGTATTCTTCATTGCAAAAAATGTTGCTGAAAGTGAGGATTTATCACACATTATCTCATTTAATATTTTAAATGAAATTGCGGTTGCAAAGTTTTTGAATGGAGAGATAAAATACACTCAAATTCTTGAAATAATTGATGGAAATCTTGGAAGTAACAATCTTAATTATAAATTCCAAAACCTACTTGAAATTGAAGATTATAGCAATTATTTAGCTAGAGAAGTGGAGTATTATTTAAAACATTAAATAATTGATATGCCTCTTTAATTTTTACTAGGTTGTATTTTTCAACCTTAACTTTTTGGTGTATGGTGATTTGTTGGCTTACTTCTGCGGTTTTAAAAAATTTGTATAAAGTCTTCATAA
>JBILVD010000048.1:0-8872 GCA_044370655.1 Candidatus Deianiraeaceae bacterium
CTCACATTTATATACTAAACTATAAAAATTTTCCTTAAAAAATTAAGGAGACCCAAAAAAATGATGACACATATTATGAAGACTTTATACAAATTTTTTAAAACCGCAGAAGTAAGCCAACAAATCATCATACACCAAAAAGTTAAGGTTGAAAAATACAACCTGCATCAAACCTATCTAAGCAACCAAATAAACAAAAAATTCTTGACAAAAACTTTAGCCTACTTTATGTAATCAAAATTATTTATATAAATTAATATGGACCACTCTCATTTAGCTTCTTATATAGTGTTTTTATTTGTATGGATGGTTTCTCCTGGTCCTTGCTTTGCTCTTGTTGTAAGAAATTCAATGAAATACGGAATTAAATCTGGTTTATGGACGGCACTTGGAATGGTAGTTTGCGACGCCATCTTCATTTTCTTAGCAGTTATTGGTGTTGCTCAATTCTTAAGCCTTTACCCAAAAGTTTTAAATGCAGGAAAGATGATAGGAGGAGCATACATATTCTACATTGGAGTTGAGATATTTCTTGCCACATTCAAAAAAATAGAATGCGATAAAGAAAACTCTACGATAGATCTAGAAAATAAGCCAAAAAAATTGTTCGCAAAAGGCTTTTTAACAGACGCCTCAAACCCACTTTTGATAGTTGGTATGCTTGCTATTGTTCTTGGATTTATGGACTTAGAAGGAAGCAAAGTTACACTTACAATATACTCAATTCTTATTCCAATTACCACAATTTACGTTAATACAATTGTTGCAATTTGCTTTGGAAATTCAATAATAAGAAAAATAATAATACCATACATGCACTGGTTTGAACGTTTTGCAGGCGTTATTATTTGCGTTCTTGCCGTTTTAATGATTATTGAATAAAGTTATGGCATCTTCAATTGTTGCATTTCTAGTTTTTTTATTTTTTTGGAATATATCCCCTGGTCCAATGGTAATGCTAACTTCAAGAAATGCCGTGAAATATTCCTTTAGCGGAGGTTTTGCAATTGTATGTGGCATATTAATGTGCGATGTAATTTACCTAACGCTCGCATTTTTAGGAATATCCGCCTTTATAATAAAACACGAGATAATCTTTAATTGTGTAAAAATAATTGGAGGGTGCTATATTTTTTACATCGGTTTGATGATTTTACAAGATTCTAAAAACAAAAAAGATTATACATCAAGCGAGGGAGTTTCTGCTAACTTTAGCTTTAAAGCGGAAGTCATCAAAGGTTTTTTAACAAATCTCTCAAATCCATTTACAATAGTTGGAATGACATCCTTCATATTACCATTTTTTAAACCAGAAATGAGTTTAGAAACAAAATTATTATTTGCACTTCTAGTTCCATTCTCAACTTTTTATTGCTTTTCTAGTATATCCCTTTTGTTTGGAAATAAAATCACAAGAAATTTCATTTTGCCAAAAATTATTTGGTTTGAAAGAGTTGCAGGTGTCGTGATTTGCTATATGTCTCTTATGATGGTGTTTTTTTAACTAACAGTGGTTTCAAAAGCTTTTAATAGGTAAGAGCTAGCGTTTAAATAAGAGCTAAATATTTTCTACTATACTTTTTGCCTCTAATCCAAAATGTTTTAAAACATCTTCAGCCTTTCCACTTTCTCCAAAAGTTTCAACTCCAAAGAATAAATCTCCATCTCTTTTATATTTAGCTAAGCAACCTAAAATTCCAAATTCAATAAAAATACGTTTTTTAAAATTTAGAATTTCATCTTTGTATTTTGTTGACTGTTCTTCAAAAATTTCAAGGCAAGGAATGGAAACAACGGAAGCTTTAACCCCCTTTTCTTCAAGCAATTTTTTTACTTCAAAGCAAAGAGAAACCTCAGAACCTGTGCCATAAAGTGCTATTTCCGCCCCCTCATTTTTAAAGGCAAAATAAGCACCTTTGGAGACCATATTTTCACTCCTTGCCATTGTGCATTCCTTTACTTTCTGACGAGAAAGTGCAATAACGGAAGGAGTAGATTTTGAAAGCATTGCAATTTCAATTGCCTCAATTGTTTCCACTCCATCAGCAGGGCGAAAGACGTTTAAATTTGGTATAATTCTAAGCGAAGTTAAATTCTCCACAGGTTGATGTGTAGGGCCATCTTCCCCAAGAGAAATGCTATCGTGTGTTAGTATGTAAATTGTTGGAATTTTCATAAAAGACGCAAGGCGAATTGCAGGACGCATATAGTCTGCAAATACAAGAAAAGTTGAACCGTAAGTTTTGAAATTACTATGAAGTATTATTCCATTCATCACAGCTCCCATTGCATGCTCACGAATGCCGTAGTGTATGTAGTTTCCTGTAAAATCGGTTTTAGTGAGTGCTTTAGAGACATTAGTTTTAGCTCCATTACTTTCAGATAAATCCGCACTTCCTCCTATAAAGTTTGGGAAATTTTTACTTAATTTAGAAAGCACGAAAGAAGAATGTTGCCTTGTTGCCTTTTCCTCCCTTTTGCCTAGGAATTCATTTTTTATTTCCTCAAAGCAGTGTTTTATATCTCCATATTCAAATTTAGGTAGATTTTTTATGCTTTTATTGTCCCAAAGTTTTGCTCTGTTTGAATTTTCTAATCCAATTTCACGCCATAATTTCAGTGCTTCTTCCTTAACGAAAAAAGGCTCTCCTTCAAGCCCTAGTGCTTTCTTTACAAGTGCAACCTCTTCTTTGCCAAGGGGGGCACCGTGGGATTTTTCACTTCCTTGTTTATTTGGGCTTGCAAAACCGATTTTTGTTTCAAAAATAATTATTGAAGGTTTGCCATTTGTTGTTGAAGTTGCAAGAGTTAGCGAAGCTTCAATTGATTTAAAGTCGTGTCCGTTTGCTTCAAAAACATTAAAACCAAGAGCCGTGAACCTTTTTACAAAGTCCGTACTTTCTGATAAAGATAGCCTTCCGTCTATTGTTATGTTGTTTTTGTCGTATATATAAACTAGGTTAGAAAGCCCCAAGTGCCCAGCAAGTGCCATAGCCTCTTGAGCTACTCCCTCCATATAACAACCATCTCCCGCTAATACAAAAGTTTTGTGATTTATTGCTTCTTCCCCGTGTCTTTCACGCAAAATTCTTTCCGCAATAGCAAAGCCAACTCCATTTGCAATTCCTTGCCCTAAAGGTCCAGTTGTTACTTCTATTCCTTCTAAAAAGCCGTATTCAGGGTGCCCTGCGGTTTTGGAGTGTATCTGTCTAAAATTTTTTAAATCATCTAAAGTTATGTCTTTATAACCAAGAACGTAAAATAACGAATATAAAATAGCCGAGGCATGACCTGCGGAAAGGATGAATCTATCACGATTACTCCATTTAGGATTTTGAGGGTCAAATCTAACGAATTTTGCGAATAAAACTGTTAAAACATCAGCAACTCCAAGTGGTGTCCCGGGGTGACCTGAACTTGCCTTCTCAACCATATCAATTGAGAGGGTTCTTAGAGTGTTTGCAAGCAATCTCAAGGAATCTTCCGAGATGTTTTTAAAATTAGCGTATGCCATTAAAAAATACTTATTTTTTTCTTGTTTATTAAAATATTTATATTATACTAAACTATAAATCAAGCATTTTTTTAAAAACTTTTAAACAATATGGCAACTTTCTCTCATTTTTTTAACGAAGACATTTTTACCACACACGATGTTAGAGGCATAGCAGGGAAGGAAATTAAGAAAAACGATGCTTTTCATTTAGGAATTGCTTTTGGAAACTTCCTAGTTAATAAGAGAACTTTAGTGAAGAAGATTTTTGGTATTTTAATTGGAGAAAAGCCAAAAGTTGTTGTAGGAATGGACGCTCGTGATATAACAAATATCTTTGCTGAAGAATTTATCAGAGGTCTTATTACTTGCGGAGTAAATGTTGTTAATGTAGGGGATATTCCCGTGCCAACTGTCTTTTATTCTGTTAGCCACTTTGATTGCGAGGCAGGAGTTGCAATTGGCGGAACTGCAATAGGTGAAGATATGGCAAATTTCAAGTTTATTTTAAACGATAAGAGTTTAACTGGAGAAGAAATAAAAAGCTTCTGCTCTAAACTTGAAGGAGGAATTTCTATTTCTCGCATTCAAAGAGGAGTTATAAATGAGATTGAAATTTTAGAGACATACATAACAGAAGTGCTTGGGATTTTAAAGTTTAATTCCCAAAATAAGCTAAGAGTAGGAGTAGACTGCCTAAATGGAACAACGGGAAATGTTCTTAGTAAGATGTTTAAACGCTTACCATTTCGTATGATTTTAAAAAATGAAATCTGCACCGATGAAACGGAGGTAAAGCAAAATCCATTACTTGAAGAAAATATCAAATCTCTTAGCGTTTTTATTCAGGAAAAAGGGCTTGACATCGCTTTCAGCCTTGACGGAGATGGGGGGCAGTTGATAGCTCTTACAAAAGAAGGTAATGTGTTAAAAGGTGATGAACTTTTTTATATAATCTTAAGAGATTATTTTAATAAAAATCCAAAGAAGAAGACAGTCGTGATAGACCTTGCTTCTAGTTTGGAAATTGAAAAAAAGATAATTGAAATTGGAGGAAAACCGCTTTTTGCCTCCACGGGTCAAGCAAAAGTGAGAGAAAAAATGCTACTATCAAAAGCGGACTTAGGAATGGAAGCGAAGGGGAATATATACATAAAAGATGGCTTTTATGGCTACGATGATGGTATTTTTGCTATACTAAAAATTATTTCAATTCTTTCTTTTGAAGAGAAGACAATTTCAGAAATAGTGAATGAAATGCCATTTACCTTTGAAACTCAAGAAATAAGAATTAAAACCATGTATGAGGACGAAAAATACGCAGAAATACAGAAATTTTTAAAACAAAAATTAAATGTTGAAAAGACGATAGAGGAGGGGGGAGTGAAATTTGTTTTTTCACAGGAAACGGCTAGCATTATGATGCGTGTTTGCAACACTGAAGATGCAATTTCTTTTAAAGCGGAGGCAAGAAACGTTGAAGACTTTGCCTATCTTGAAAAATTACTAGAAGAAATAAAACAAAATTTTTTTTAAAATACTCTTGACTTATAATAAATTATTATTTATAAATATAATGGATTTATTATAAAATTTTGAGGAATTTTGCACTACTTACAATATTTTTTTTACTTACTTATAACATCAAAAGTTTTGCCGAACGTATTGATATAGAAGAATTATCAGGCTTTGAAATAACAGATTCTTTTAAAATTAAGCCAGTTAAAGCATCTCATTTTTTACACTTCTCAAATAATATAGAAACCTCAGAGGAAATAAAAATTCAAAACTGGGAGGAGGGCATTCTAAATGGTTTTATACCTCAAGCAAGCCAAACAAAACAGTCAAAAATAACTTATTCTTCAGCAATTGATTTTGGAGTATTAAGCAATAAATATCTAGGTAATTTACAGGTGGTTTTTACTTCTAGATACTTAGAAAAAGAGCAAAAATTCAATGGAATTGAAAAATACGGAGGCACACTAAAGAAAAGATTGGAAAAAATAACCAAATATTTAAGCCTTTATCTAGGAGTTGGCTTTTATAAATTAAATATCTTAGAAGTGGAGAGCGGTGATATAACACAAAAAAATGAATTAAGTTATTTTTTCTCTACTCATTTAGATATGCAAACTATATTTTTAAAGTTAGATTTAGGAGTAAAAAAGATAGAAAATGATATAGATTATAACTCTGATTTATACTTGAAATTCAAACTTAGAGATAATTTACATCTTTCATCGCAATTTTCAGCTTCCATCTGGAGAGAGCTTGCATCTAAAGTTAAATCTTTTTCCGCATATGGTTCATACTCCGCTAAATTTGATTTATCTTTACAGATTAAAAAAAACCTTGAAGCGAGCTTTGGTTTTGGGTATGAAAAGAACAAAAGATATGGCTTTAAAAGGCAAAATATTAATTTTAATTTAAAATATTTTATTTTTTAAAGGGGGGTTGCGTGAAGGCAAAATTTACGAAAAGTTGTTAAAGGTAAAATGCATGAAAAGTTGTTAAAATAAAATTTAGGGAAGGTTCTTTAAGATAAAACAATTAAAAAACTATAGAAATAAAAAGTTGTAGTGGTAAAATTTGTGAAAATGAA
The DNA here is from genome assembly GCA_044370655.1 of Candidatus Deianiraeaceae bacterium. Classification (GTDB taxonomy): domain Bacteria; phylum Pseudomonadota; class Alphaproteobacteria; order Rickettsiales; family Deianiraeaceae; genus CAZFPN01. Next base: position 6,096 of record JBILVD010000048.1, read on the forward strand.
ATCCTCTACCTAAAATTTACCATTCAATTTTTGATTAAAATGATTTTTTTCGGGCGAAGTTTAAAAATAAAAGATTTATAAAAATGAAACTGAAGTTGGAATAAAATACGCAAATTAAAATATGCAATTTTTGTAAGATTAAAAGTTTGTAAAAATAAGTCTTTCCCCTTCCACTCCTAAAGCCTTTAATTTTACTATATTTCCTTTATTAAATTGATTTCCTTTAGGCAACACTCCAGTTGCAAAGTTTTCACATCTGCCTATATTTCCAGTTTCCACTAAAACTGAAGCTTCTTTTCCTACCATGCTTTCTAGAAGTTTAGCAAGTTCATTTTTACCTGTCAAGATAAGCTCTTTCGTTCTTCTTTTAATGACCGATTTTTCAACCTGTGGCATTTTAAAAGCAGGAGTGCCTTCATGCGGTGAGAATGAGAATATATGACAAAAGCTTATACTTGCCTCCTCTATTAACCTTTTTGAATTTTCAAAACACTCCTCCGTCTCGGTTGGAAAGCCCGCAATAATGTCCGCCCCAAAGACAACATCTTTTCTTAAATCCCTAGCTCTTGATGTAAATTTTAAAACATCTTCTCTAGAGTGACGACGCTTCATTCTCTTTAAAATGAGATTATCCCCCGATTGCAAACTAATATGGAAGTATGGCATAAATCTAGGCTCATTTGAAATTAGGTCGTATATATCTTCATCAATTTCCGCAACATCAATTGAAGAAAACCGAAGCCTAGGCAAATCTGGCACTAATTTGAGTAATCTTTTTGTCATTTTTCCTAAGGTTAATTCTCCCTCCATATCCTTTCCATAGTCCGTTATATCAACGCCCGTAAGAACAATCTCTTTATATCCATTTTCCACCAAAGTTTGCACTTCACGAGCTAGCAAACCAAAAGGAACAGACCGAGAATTGCCTCTTGCAAATGGTATAATGCAAAAAGTGCAACGATGATTACATCCATTTTGAATTTGCACGAAGGCTCTTGTGTGGTTTTCAAATTCAGAGACAATATCTGCAAAGTGAGTTTCTTTGACAGACATAATATCATTCACAAGAACCTTGTCGCTTGGCAAATTAAAACCTTTTCTTTCATTAAAAAATATCTTATCCTCAATCCTAGTATATTTCAAATCCTCTTGCTTTTCTTCAAATCCTTTTCCATTTTTGATAACCTCGTAAGGTAAGTCTGTTAATTTTTCTTTATTGCCAAAAATAAGAGAAACTTCCTCCATTTTTGCAAAAACTTCAGGGTGAATTTGGGCAGCACAGCCAGTTACTACTATTTTTGCTTTTGGGTTTTCCTTTTTTAATTTGCGTATTTTTTTAACAGCCTCTTTTTCCGCTTCTTTAGTTACAGAGCATGTATTTAAAATAAAAATATCCTCACTTGCAAGCCCCACTTTCTCTGCTTTTAATTTTATAATTTCACTTTCATATGCATTTAAACGGCAACCAAATGTTAAAACTTCCGCCATCAAAAAAAATATACTTGCTAAAAAAAAATATATGTTTATTATATGCACGAAGATTAAAAAAGCAAGTAAAATCATTATTATGAAAAACGATTTAATTGAGGCAAGAAAGGTTGCAAAAATAGCAAGAATTTTTTTAACTGAAGAGGAAATAGCAAAGTATCAAGAGAACTTAAGTATAGTAATTTCTTGGTTTCATGAAATGCTTGAAGTAAAAATCTCAGATAATATAAAACCAATTTACAGCCTTACAGCACAGGAGGAAGGGGAAAATTATTTTGAGGACGAGCAATTAAAAATGGAAAGCTTAAACGATGTTTTATTTAATGTTCCAGAAAAAAAGGAAAATCTAATCTTAGTTCCAAAAGTAATTTAAAGAATTTAATAAATATTATGACAACTTCATCAAATTTAATAACAAAAGAAGGTTTAAGACGTTTAAATGAGGAGCTTGATAGATTAAAAAATGAAGAAAGACCAAAAGTGATAAACGACATAGCGGAAGCTAGAAGTCATGGAGATTTAAAGGAAAATTCCGAGTATGTCTCCGCCAAAGAAAAGCAAGCTTATATAGAAGGTAGAATAAACGAGTTAGAGCAAATTATTGCAAATGCAGACCCTTTTGACCCAGAAACAGCTCCAAATAAAAACGAAATTCGTTTTGGTGCCAAATGCTTACTTACATCTGAGTTGGGAGAAGAAAAATCTATTCAAATCGTCTCCCCCTTTGAGGCAGATTTAAATAAAGGTTTAATAGCAATAGACGCCCCAGTTGCAAGAGAGCTTTTAGGTAAAACCGTTGGAGATGTAGTAAAAATTATGTCTAAAGGTAAAAAGATAGATTTTGAAGTTATGAAGATTGAATATTAAAGCCTTCAATCACCAAATGGCGGGAGTGACCGGACTTGAACCGGCGGCCTACTGCGTGACAGGCAGTCGCTCTAACCAACTGAGCTACACCCCCATATTTTGAAAAAATGTATAAAACACATTTTTCAAAAAGGCAAGCATTTTTTTAATTTTTATTTTAGGAGTTTATAGTAAAATTACAATCTATATAACTATCTAAGCTTTATGTAGGAATATTTCTTTCTAAATCAAAAGATAGTTTTAAATACAAGAAAAACAATAAAATCCCCCTCCCTATTTAATAGAGAAATAAGCCTAGCAAACCTCCCTCCCTCATCTAAAAATAAACACTTTAAACAACCGCTTAAAATCACTATCTTAAAATATTTCTTTCAAAATTCTTCACTTTTCGCTTCCATACCTCACATTTATATACTAAACTA
>JBILVD010000049.1:0-8749 GCA_044370655.1 Candidatus Deianiraeaceae bacterium
CTTTATACAAATTTTTTAAAACCGCAGAAGTAAGCCAACAAATCACCATACACCAAAAAGTTAAGGTTGAAAAATACAACCTAGTAAAATATTTAATTCAAGCCCAACAAAAATATCAAATTAATCTTGCAAAATAATATTTTCAAGACATTTATAGTTTATAAATATCAAATCTTTTATGTCAAATTTTGTTTTTGTAGGTTCAAATAGCGATATAGCCAAAGAATGCGAGCGCTCTTTAAGTAATGCAAATATATTCAAAATTGCGAGGTCAAATTCTAACTTTAACATCTCAGATGCTGGGAATTTTGAAGAAATGGATAATGCATTTGCGAAAGCGAAAGAAACTCTAGGCAAAATTGATGGAGTGGTAAATTTTTGCGGTTCTTTACTTTTAAAACCTGCACATTTAACATCTTTTGCGGACTACTCATCAACGTTAAATTCTTCTTTAACCTCTGCATTTGCAACAGTTAGGGCGGTTGCAAAAAATGGGTTCTCCGACTGTAGCGTTGTTTTAATCTCCTCCGCTGTTGCGATGATAGGGGTTGCAAATCACGAGGCTATTGCCGTTGCTAAGGCTGGAATTTTGGGTCTTGTTAAGTCTGCCTCGGCAACATATGCAAACAAAAATTTAAGGTTTAACGCCATCTGCCCAAGCCTCATTGAAACAAAATTAACTAGTAAAATAACTCAAAGTGAAGAAGCGTTGAAATATTCAATTGCATTAAATGGGTTAAATAGAATTGGCACTCCGAAAGATGTTGCAAACATGATTTCATTCTTGCTAAACTCCGAAAACTCATTCATTACAGGCTCTAACTTCACGGTAGAAGGAGGGCTTTGCAATTTGAAGTTGAAGAAGTGAGGTAATTTGAGTAAATTTGTGTCAATTTTGTGGTAGCAAAATTAAAGAAGAAGCTTGAAATTTTTGGATAATTTTTACTTAAATTATTTATAGAAATTGCGGTATTGCAACATCTGGCTTTAATGTATTTATTGCGCTTTCAATGTTTTCAATGCTGTTTTCAAGAGTTTTTTTCATCATTTTTACTACATAATTTGCTTTAACGTCTATTATGTAGGAATATTGCTTGCTTGCTTGATCTTGATATTGACGCTCTTTTATAATGTTAAACACTTCCTCAGACTTAATTGCAATTGATGTGATAAAATATGCCTTCATTACATCTATCAAAGGCTTACCAGTTTTTGAAATCATTTCAAAGCCTAGGAAGATGCCACCAAAGTTCACAAATTTATTAGCCATAACGGTTGCTATGATTTCGTTTCTTAATTTGTGAGACAAAATTTGGTTTATAAAGTCTTTTCTTATTTTACTAGGAAAGTAATTAATTAGGAAGTTTTCTGCAAATTTTTCGTTTAATATATCGCTTTTTAGTAATGTAGAATAGCTTGCCATTTTAGAGTAAGCCATTAGAATTGCAAGTTCTGGTCTTGTTAAGCCTCTTTTTAAAACATCTTCATCCGTTGGAAGCTTTTCCGTTGCTTTGTCAAGCCCTGCTTCTTTTTCAAGATATTTCACAAAGTTTGGATACATTGAGTTTATGTCTTTATTTAGTATTTCCAAGCTTAAAACTTGAGTTTGGTTGTAGTTATCTTCAAGAACGAGCTCCGCAACTTCTTCTGTCATGCTTTTAATTATTGAGTTTCTCTCCTCTATATTCATTTTACCTGATGAAACAAGGGCGTTTAGTAGAATTTTAATATTCACTTCATGATCGGAACAATCAACACCTGCGGAGTTATCTACTGCATCTGTATTAATTTTACCACTTTTTAATTCATACTCTACTCTTCCGTATTGAGTAAATCCCAAATTTCCACCTTCCCCAACGATTTTTGCACCAAGTTCGGAGCCGTTAATTCTTAGAATATCGTTTGCCCTGTCCCCCACTTGCTCGTTTTTTTCAAAACTTGCTTTTACATATGTCCCAATTCCTCCGTTCCATAGTAGGTCAAATTTGGATTTTAGTATTATTTTAATTAAATCTTCAGGTTTGATTGAGTTTTCTTGTATCTTAAACAGAGCTTTAATTTCAGGAGTTAACTCACAAGAAGCATCACTCCTTTTAAACACCTTTGCCCCTTTTGATGCTTTTGTTAGGTCGTAGTCTTCCCACGTTGAAGAAGGAAGATTGAAAAGCCTTTCTCTTTCTTTAAAAGAAATGTCAGCATTTGGAGAAGGATCTATAAATATATGAAGATGGTTGAAGGCGGAAATTAACCTTGCTTTGCTAGACCTAAGAAGACCATTTCCAAATACATCTCCCGACATATCTCCAATTCCTACAACTGTAAATTCTTGTTTTGAAATATCCACGCCTAGTTCGTGAAAATGCCTACAAACCGAAACCCAAGCACCTCTTGATGTAATTGCCATTTTTTTGTGGTCGTATCCGTTAGAGCCTCCAGATGCAAATGCATCTCCTAACCAAAAATTATAAGACTGGGAAATTTCGTTTGCAATGTCTGAGAATGTTGCTGTTCCTTTGTCTGCTGCTACAACTAGATAAGGGTCTTGCTCGTCGTAAATTACAACATTTTTAGGAGTTATTATTTTACCATCAATAACGTTGTCTGTAATATCAAGAAGCCCAGATATAAAAGCACGGTAGCATTTTTTACCATATTCAAAACTTTCTGTTTTTGAAAGACCTTCAGGTTGCCTCTTAACCACAAATCCACCTTTTGAACCAACGGGAACGATGATTGAGTTTTTTGTATTTTGCGTTTTTACAAGCCCTAAAACCTCTGTCCTAAAGTCGTCTTTTCTGTCGCTCCATCTAAGCCCACCTCTAGCAATTTTGCCATTCCTTAAGTGAATTGCTTCAAATTCTTCTGAAAAAACAAAAATTTCCTTAAATGTTAAAGGTTTTGGTAATATGGCAATTTTTTGGTCAAATTTAGATAGATTAATTTTAAAGGATATATAAGCTTTATTTAAAAAGTAATTCGTTCTAACTATAGCTTTTGATATGAGTTCTTTAAATATTGTAGCAAGTAATTTTTCTTCCGCATTGTTTATTCCTTCTATTTTAATTTCAATTTCTTTTGGAGAAATAGGATTAAATCTACTTTCAAAAGATTTTACCATCTCCTCACAAATTTGAGGGTTGTTTTTAATGAAGTCTTGAATTGAAGCAGTTAAAATACCAAGTTGCTTAGCATAGTTTCCAATTGCATACAAAATTTTAAAATTATCAAACGCCATAAATTACCATTAATATATAAGTATAGTGTATATAGTATAACTTCAAAATTTTATAAAAGTAAAGAATTTTTTGCAAATTAAATTTCATTAGAAAATGCATTAAAAATTAAGGATAATACTAGCATCAAATTATGCTTTAAGGCGATTTTAATAAAAAAACTTGCAAAAATAAAATTTTTAACAAAATATAGTAATATAATTCAATTAAATATTTTAGAGTGAACGAAGGTTATAATATTAAAAAAATCTTTAATAATAAAGAAAACAGGATAAGAATTTTTTCCATTGTTGTAATCTTTTTTTACTTAGTTGTTCTTTTTAAAATTATTAATATATACGTTGAAGGCAATTCTAAGCTTGAAATTCCAAAATGGGGGGAGGAGTATATCTATAATCAAAAAAAATACAATATTGTTGACAGGGCAGGAAATTTGCTTGCAACAACAATAGAAACCTACAACTTTTACATCTCTCCCGCTAAAGTTGTTTTTACCGATGAAATGCTTGAAAAGCTATCTCGCATTTTTCCTGAAGCAGTGGAAGATGAAGAAATAATTGCTAAGCTTAAATCTAAAAAAAATCGTCTCGTTTTGATAAAAAAAGAAATTACCGAGGAGCAAAAAAACGCTATTATAAGTATTGGAATTGAGGCAGGAGAGTTTGAACAATCTTACTCTAGGCTTTATCCATATGGTAGAATATTCTCTCACATTATAGGTTATGTAAATGGTAATTTAGAGGGAATTGCGGGGCTTGAAAGGCATTTTAATCAAAAACTTCATTATGAAGATGTAAAAACTAGTTTAGATACTAGAATTCAAACAATCGTCCATTTTAAAATGAATAGATTTTTTAACGAGTATAAGCCGAAGTCTGGCTTTGGAATTGTGGCAAATGCAAAATCTGGAGAAATTTTAAGCCTTGTCTCCCTACCTGACTTTAACCCAAAAGATATCTCAAACCCAAATGATGAGAGCATGAAAAACGTAGCAATATCTTCTAGCTATCAACTAGGTTCCGTGTTTAAAATCTTGACAGTTGCAATGGGTTTGCAAAGTGGAATAAGTGAAGAGAAGATTTATAGAGTTGATTTGCCAATTAAAGTGGATAACACCTTTACCTTGAAAGACGATTATATAAGAAAGCCTAGCTTGAATATGTCTGAAATTTTGGCATTTTCATCAAATGTTGGAAGTGTGCAAATTTTGGAGGAGGTTGGTCTTTTAAAGCAAAGAAGGTTTTTTGAAGATATGGGAGTTTTTAGAGCTCCAAAAATAGAAATTTCACCATATGAGATAAGTGCCCCTATTTATAAATCTGGCATTTGGGCAAAATCTATGCACTATACAGCAACATATGGATACGGGATTGCAATTTCACCTATTCACTTTGTTTCAATTATTCGCACTATTATAGGAACTGGGCAAAAGGGCAATTTAACGCTTTTAAAAGGGGAAAATAGGGGAGAGGAGGAAGTTATATTTTCAATTGAAACTAGGGAGAAGATGCAAAAAATGTTAAAAGAGGTTATAAGAATTGGCACCGCAAAATATGCTAGAGTTAATGGATATGATATTTGCGGAAAGTCCAGCACTAGCCTTAAGTATGACACTAAATTGAAAATTTGGAGCAAAGAAAAGAAGATGATTTCCTTTTTAGGCTTTTTTCCCTGCTCTAACCCGAGATATATAATATATTTTGGCTTTGATGAGCCTCAAAAAACGGAAAGAGACAAAATTTTGCAAGGAGGTTTTACGGTTGCCCCACTTGCCTCCGAGTTGATTTCGGAAATTGCTCCGCTTTTGAATGTGAAGCCAGATGGAGTGAAGTAAGTTAAGAAGTTTAGAGATTTAATGCAAAAACATTTATTGCGAAAGCTTTGGGAGGCGTTTTAAAATCTTTATCATAATTAATGTTTATGGAAGTAAATTGAGAGAATGATTATGGTTAATAACAAAACAGAAACAAAAATCCATTTTGAGAAAAGAAAGAATATTAAGGTAAGGAGAGATATGAAAACTGCAAATATGAAAACGTTTGAAATATTGCATGAAATTAAATCCCCTAATTTTTGCCAGCAAAATGGGAGAATTATGGTGGTGAGGCAGGCAATAAAAGACCATTTTGAAATGAATAATATAAAGATAAAGGTAAAGATAATGAAAAACAATGCTCCAAAAACTACCAATGGTTTGCTTTCTAGAAGTTTTTTAGATAAACACTCCTCTAGTTTGTTGTATGAATTGCCTAAATAATCACGATGGTGCCACCTAACAACCGCCTCGTTTAGGGTGTAATGTGCTATATTATCCTTAATTTCATATTTTTTAATTACACAATTATGTTGCAATCCATTTAAAAATGCTTTTATATTGCTTTCAAAGATAATTCTGCCATTTTTATCCATAGGGTATAATTCAATCTTTTTTGATATTGTTTTCAAAATTTCTCGTTTCTTTTCACCTGCATTGATTTTAGAAATTTCAACTTCAAAAAAATAATCTTCATTCAGAATGTCATCTATGCCTTCAACTTTTTGATTTGCCATTACTTTATCCCTTCCTAATGTATATGATGAATTGAGCGAGTTAATTCGAACAGATCTACCAAGAGGAGTAGTTCTATCAATTAAAAGCTCTTTATAATTATACTGAATTTTTACTGTGTTGAAGCCATCTACTACTGATGTCGTAACATTCTTTTTTAATTGAAATAAAATATAACTATTTATTGCAATATCTGTTGGTATAGATATTTGCGTTATTCCATTTGTTGTATCTTTTGCTGTTGTATCTTTTGCTGTTGTATTTTTTGCCAATTCAAGAAATTTTACATTCATATCACTCATAAATAAATCAGCCATTCTCGCTTCAGGGTTAAACTTCAAAGCATAATCCACAAAAACACGAATAAAGGGCAGGTTTATAGCTCTTCTTTCCATATCAAAAAACTTCCACACAAAGCTCACACTAAAGGAAGTTAGCACAACTGCTATCAAAAAAAGAGTTGTGTTGAATTCACTACCTACACCAAACCTATCCTTCAAAAAAACAAAATAAAGGAAAAAACAAACAGAAAGCACAGGCGGAAAAATCCTCCTATATTCAAGCAAATCGGTAAAATCCTTCATATTTTAAACTAAATTTCGTTTTTTAAAGTGGAGCAAATCTATGTAAGTATCCCGCTTTTTTATTGGGTTTCTAAGCAAGTAAGACGGGTGATAAAGGGTAATTACCTTAAAATCCTCCTGCTCCTCGTGTAAAAATTGCCAAGAATACTCCTTCCTGCGAGCTTCCGAGATTGAAACATCTTTAAGAATTGCATTTTGAAGAGAAACCGCCCCAACAACAATAATAACCTCAGGACGTAGGATTTTTATCATCTTTTCAAGGAAAGGTCTGCACGATGCAAGCTCATCTTCCTCGGGCTTTCTGTTTCCTGGAGGTCTCCAAAAAACGGAATTTGTGATGTAGGCGTTTTCTTCCCTTTTTATATTAAATCTTTTAAGCGCAAACTCTAAAAGCCTGCCACTTCTTCCGCAAAAAGGCACGCCGTTAATGTCCTCCTCTTCCCCGGGGGCTTCTCCAATAATCATAAAACGAGGGCTTGAAACACCTTCTCCAAAAACGGTGTTCTGGGCAAATCTCTTTAGTTTGCACTCTTCAAAAGCCTTTACTTCCGCCTCAAGCTCTAAAAGATTGGAAGGTAGCTCTAATTTTTTTATCACCTCCTTCTCTTTTGATTTCTCCCTTGCCCTTTTAAGAGGTTTAAAACCTATTGTTTGTAAGTCAAAAAGCTCATGAAAGCTAAAATATGCCTCTATTACATCTTTCATATGTATTTAAAAATTTCTGTAAGGTCGTTTATCTCCGCTAATAATGTGCTGTTTTTAAAATTTTGCAAGTGTGCAAGAATATTTTTGGTATTTTGTGGGTTTTGAATGTGATGGCTTCCACCTTTATAAAAAACAACGTCAACTCCTGCAAAAATAGCGGACTTAAGCCCTGCAATGCTGTCTTCCACTGCAAGACATTCTTCTTTTTTTGCCCCGAAGTAGTTGACTGCGTTTAGGTATATATCTGGAGCTGGCTTTGATGATTGCACGCTTTCCATCGCAAAAATTCTCTCTTCTGCAAACAAATGAAGCATTTGTAATTTTTCTAAATATCCTAAAATCGCATTAAAAGAGGAATTAGAGCATATTGCAAACTCAATGTCCTTATTTTGTAATGTTTGCAAGACTTCAATTGCGTTTTTAGTTGCTTCAACCTTTGAAGATGTGAGTTTTTTTGCATAAATAAGTGCGTTTTTAAAGGCTAAATCAACGTTTTTCTTTGGTTCTAATTTTGCAATTTCGGCAAAAACATCTTTCCAACCTCTGCCATTAAAATACTCTATACAATAGTCTAGTGTGTATTTAGGGTTGATGTCTAGGAGGCTTTCTGATGCTGCTATATCATACAAAATTTGACTATCTATTAAAGTTCCGTCAAAGTCAAATAAAACAAATTTTTTCATAAAAAATAAATAGCCTCTATATAATAAAAAGTAAGCAAAAAGTTATTCAAGTGCAAGCTTTATTTTTATAGTCCAAAATTTCTTACTTGAGAGTTAAAAAAATCTACTGCTTTTTTGAAGTCTTCTTCATTAAATTCTGGCCATAATACGTCAGTAAAATATAGTTCCGTGTAAGCTAAATTCCAAAGTAAGAAATTGCTAAGACGCCTAGCTCCCCCCGTTCTAATTAATAAGTCAACATCTGGCATATCTTTAGTATAAAGGAGTTTAGAGAATTCCTCTTTATTAAGATGTCTCTTTTCCCGAATTGCTAAATTAACTGCTTGAAGTATATCCTCCCTTCCACCATAATTTAGTGCAATTGAAAGCGTGAATTTATCAAAACTGGCTGTATTTTTTTGCAATTTTTCAATACCTTCGCAAATCTCTTTGGAATAGGGAGATAAATCCCCGATAATTCTAACTTTAATTTCATTTTCAATAAAGTGAGTGTATTCGCTAGATAAAAAATGCTTTATTAATTTATTTAAAAAGGCAATTTCTTCTTTGTTTCTGCCCCAATTTTCATTAGAAAATGCAAATAATGTTAAGAATGGTATGTTAAAATCTTTAGCAAATTGACATACTTTTTTTATAACACTGGCTCCTGCTTCATGACCAAAATTTGAAGCTTTGCCTTGTTTTTTTGCAAATCTTCTGTTACCATCCATTATTACACCAACATGCCTCATTCAAGTTTTATATAAATAATAAGTTTAATGTAAATAAAAGGAGAGTAAAAATCAAGAATATTATTTACACTAACTATAGGGCTTTAAAGCATGCCTTCCAAATCTTACCCTAGAATTCAGATTTGTATTTAGCGAAGCTTGAATTAAATATTTTACTAGGTTGTATTTTTCAACCTTAACTTTTTGGTGTATGGTGATTTGTTGGCTTACTTCTGCGGTTTTAAAAAATTTGTATAAAGTCTTCATAATATGTGTCATCATTTTT
>JBILVD010000063.1:0-6660 GCA_044370655.1 Candidatus Deianiraeaceae bacterium
ACCCGCTTTTACAAGACTCTTAGACGAACATTTTTTACATTTTTCCATAAATAAGATAAATATTTAATCTTGAAATAAACTATATGTTTTTATTTGTCAATACCAGATTTTTGCTTGAATTTTTGCTTGACAGATTAATTTTGAGGCTTTATTTAATATCAACTTATTTTGTTTGTGTTTATGATAGATTTGAAGTTTCCTGATGGTAACGTTAAGCAGTTTGAGAAGGGAGTTTCTGGACTTGAAGTTGCAAAAAGTATTGCTATGAGCCTTGAAAAAGCAGGTGCTTTTATTAAATTAAACGGAAAGTTGAGAGATATTTATTTGCCGATTGAGGAAGGAGGAGATTTTGAAATAATAACCGAAAAATCTCCTGACTTTTTAGACCTTTTAAGACATGACACTGCACATATCTTAGCAGATGCTATAAAGGAGCTTTACCCCAAGGCTCAAATAGTAATTGGCCCTACTATTGAAAACGGATTTTATTATGATGTAGCTAGAGATACTCCCTTCACCTCTAAGGAACGTTTGGAATAGAAACGAGGCGATTTCTTACTTTCAGTCTATCGGAGAGTATTACAAAGCAGAGATTATAGCCGACATTCCCGCAAATGAGGAAGTTAGTGTTTACCGTCAAGGAGGCTTCCTTGACTTATGCCGAGGTCCGCACGCTCCTCATACAGGTTTTGTTAAGCATTTCAAGCTTCTCAAGGTTTCGGGCTCTTATTTTAAAGGGGATCCTACTAGAGGAAATTTGCAGAGAATATACGGCACTGCTTTTGCAACCAAAGAAGCACTTGAAGCGTATTTAAAAATGCTTGAAGAAGCAGAAAAAAGAGATCATAGAAAATTAGGCATAGAGCTTGACTTATTCCATATTTCAGAAACAGCAATAGGTTCTATTTTTTGGCACCATAAGGGCTGGCACATCTTCCTTAAATTGCAGGATTACATGAGGGAAAAATTTGCAAAATATGGCTACAAAGAAGTAAAAACTCCTATTATTTTAAATAAAGAATTGTGGGAGAAGTCTGGACATTGGGAAAAATTCCATGAAAATATGTTTATATCCGAGAGCGAAAAGCACACTTTTGCAATAAAACCGATGAATTGCCCTGCTCATATTGAGATATTCAAACAAGGTTTGAAGTCTTATAAAGAGCTTCCTATTAGAATGGCCGAGTTTGGGTCTTGCCATCGTAATGAAAGTTCAGGCTCTCTTCACGGAACAATGCGTGTGAGAGGTTTTACTCAAGATGATGCACACATCTTCTGTACGGAAGCTCAAATAACAGAGGAGACAGTAAATTTTTGTAATTTCTTAATGGAGGTCTACGCTGATTTTGGATTTAAAGACATAAAAATTAAGTTTTCGGATAGACCAAACAAAAGAGCAGGGACAGACGAAACATGGGATAAAGCTGAAAACTCTCTTAAAGACGCAATAACTAAAGCAGGTTATTCTTATATTTTAAACAAAGGGGAAGGAGCATTCTACGGCCCTAAACTTGAGTTTGTTTTGACAGATGCTTTAGGGAGAGATTGGCAGTGCGGAACTTTGCAGGTGGATTTTGTTTTACCTGAAAGGTTGGAAGCAAGTTTTATAACGGAAAATGGGGGAAAAGCTCGCCCTGTAATACTCCATCGTGCAATTTTTGGTAGTTTTGAAAGATTTATAGGTATTTTAATAGAAAACTATGCAGGTAAATTCCCTCTTTGGCTGGCTCCCATTCAAGGAATTGTATTCGGAATTACTAATAATCAAGATGGATACGTCGTGGAAGTTGCCTCTTACTTAAAATCTCTCGGGTTTTTGTTTCAGACGGACCTAGAAAGTGAAAAAGTCAATTACAAAATTCGTAAGTATTCCCTACAAAAAGTACCTTTCATCGTGATTGTAGGTGAGGAGGAAAAAGCAAATAGAACAGTTTCACTTAGAAAGCTTGGCTCAAATGAAAATGAGACAATTAAGCTTGAAGAATTTGCATTTTTAGTGAAAACTTTAATTGAAAAAAAATGCTAATTTTATACAATTTATGAAATTCAAACTTAGATTTACCTTCTCGCTTTTTATGTCTATCGTTATGGGTTTTTTTATGTCCCTAATAATGGTTAGCGTTCTAAATGGTTTTACACCAGGCTTCTTTAAGCTTTGGCTAAAGTCTGGAATTAATGGTTTTTTGTTCGCCTTTCCTGCCGCCTTTGCAGTATCCCCAATTGCAAATAAAATCACAGACACACTTCTTGCAAAATTTAAAAACCCAACTCCCTTAAAACGCCGTATAATTTTTGCACTAGTGATGCCCGCATTTATGGATTTTGTCATCTAATTGGCTTTTCTGAAAATTATCTATCATATTTTGCAAAATCATATGTCAATGGCTTTCTTGTTTCATCAATTCTTGCTTTTTTCATCGCTCCCTTAATGATGAAGCTTGCAAAAAAGATATGTAAAGAAAATTGAGCTTTAACTGGATTTTTTAACGAATTAGCAGGGACTTGAAATCTTTTTCAAGTTCAATTTTTTATATAACTATTGCTTTTATGTTTAATAAAACTCGTTTGCTTTTTTAAAATTAAATAGGCAATATAATGTTAATTTAACTAATTTGATGCAAAAAGCTTTTGATTAACTTCAATAGGAATTGAGAGCTTTATTGCGTTTTCCATCATATGCTTGATTTTAGGGGCGAGAGTTTCTACCAAGTCTTCTTTTATTTCAAACACTAACTCATCGTGAATTTGCAAAATAAGCTTGCAATCGTCATTTAATATTTCCTGCAAATCTATCATTGCTTTTTTAATTAAATCTGCCGAACTCCCTTGAATTCTGGCGTTTATCCCCGCCCTTACAGCGTGTGAGCGGACGCTATAGTTTGAGGAATTTAGCCCCTCAAGATAGCACTTTTTACCTAGCATTGTTCTCACAAAGCCATCTCGTTTTGCAATTTCTTCCGTCTCTTTCATATACCTCTCAATGCCATCATATTTTGCAAAGTATGCCTTCATATATTCGTTTGCCTTGCCTGTTTCCACACCTAAAGTTTTGCCTAGAGCAAATGCGGAAAGCCCGTATATTATACCAAAATTAATTGTTTTAGCATATGACCTAGCCTCTTTTGAGACACTTTCAAGAGGAATTTCAAACATCGTACTCGCAGTTTTTTTGTGAACATCCTCTCCTTTTAAGAATGCCTCTTTTAGCGGTTCAATATTTGCAATATGAGCTAATATTCTAAGTTCAATTTGAGAGTAGTCAAAAGAAATCAGCTTCATTCCATCCGCCCCCATAAAGCAGTTTTTGATTTTTGCTCCAATTTCAGATTTTGCAGGTAGGTTTTGCATGTTAGGATTTTTAGAGTTTAACCTGCCAGTCAAAGTGCTTGTGCTTGAAAATGTGGTTCTTACTCTGCCATCTTTACTTTCTCTTGTTTTTTGCAACAAAACCTCAATATACGTGCTTAATAATTTGGAGAGATGCCTACTCTCTATAAGTTTTTTAGCGATTTCACTGCCTTCGCTTGCAAGCTCTTCCAAAACATCACCACTTGTAGAAAACCCCCCACTTGCCGTCTTTTTGCCACCTTTTAACCCTAGCTTTTCAAATAAAACTTCGTTCACCTGCTTTGGAGAATTTATATTAAAATCCCGCCCCGCAAGGCTTATAATTTGTGCTTTAATGATTGAAAGTTGTGATACTATTTCTTGCTCTAGTGCTTGCAATTTTGGAATAGAAGCTAAAACTCCCGCCTTTTCCATTTTTGAAAGAACAAAAGGCATTTGCTTTTCCACTTGATTATAGCAAAATGATAGCTTTTCTTGTGCTATCTCCCTCAATCCTTCATTTGCAAAACTCACTTCTTTATTTAAAAGGTAGGACATAACTTCCAAGTCTTCAAAAGCAAAGTCTGGTTTTATACCCATTTTGTAAAAAAAATCTTTACTACTTTTAAATACAATTCGCTTTTCTGTATGATGTAAAAAATGGCTTAGAACGGGCTTCATATCAAGATTTTTGCGGAGATGTCAACGGCGTTTATGGAGTGCGTGAGAGAGCCAGAAGAGATAAAGTCTACATCTAAGCCTTTGAAAGTTGCTATATTTTCAAGAGAAACTCCCCCCGATACTTCAATTTTTATATTTGTAGTGCGAATTATTTTTGAAGCCTCACGCATTTCCTCTATAGTCATGTTGTCTAGCATTATAATGTGAATAGGGTGTTTAACCGCCTCTTTCACATCTTCTAAGCTTTCGCATTCTACCTCAATTTGTGTATTTAACTTTGCATTTAAAATGCTTGTAATTGCTTGCTTTATCCCTCCTGAAGCTTTTATATGGTTGTCTTTTATCATTACTAAGTCATGAAGGCCAAATCTGTGATTTTTCCCTCCCCCACACCTCACTGCATATTTTTGCAAACTTCTAAGAGCGGGAATAGTTTTTCTTGTATCTAATATTTCTATTTTTGAACCTTCGAGTGCTCTTTTCATTGAATATGTTTTTGTAGAGACGGCAGAAAGTTGTTGCATTAAATTCAAAGCAGTTCTTTCCGCAAGTAGGAAGTCTCTTGCATTTGCCTTACCTTTTAAAATTAAGTCTTTTTCCAAAACTTCTTTGCCATCTTGTTTTATGTTTTGTATTTCAAAATTTTTGCTATCAATTGCATTTAAAATTTGCTCCAAAAAATTTGCTCCACAAAGTATGAATGGATTTTTATTTTTGGATATAAAGTAGAATTCACAAGTTTTGTTTGCCAGTTTTGGTATAGCATTTGTTGTTATGTCTATTCCATCTTCCGCTAGGTATTCCAAGATTTTTTCTCTAGAAAGTTTCATTTTGTGGAAGCAATTTCATCTTTTATTTGAGCAATAGCTTTTGCAGGGTTTAAGCCTTTAGGGCAAGCAGTTGCACAGTTCATAATTGTGTGGCAACGATAAAGTTTGAAGTTATCGTCAAGCTCTTCAAGCCTTTCTGCTTTTGCCTCGTCTCTACTATCTACTATCCAGCGATAAGCTTGCAGTAAGATAGCAGGCCCTAGGTATTTGTCTCCATTCCACCAATAACTTGGGCAAGAAGTTGAGCAACAAGCACATAAAATGCATTCCGTTAGCCCATCTAATTTTGCTCTATCTTCTTCCGATTGATACCTTTCTTTTTCAGGCTCTTTATCTGATTTAGTTTGAAGCCAAGGTTTAATGGACTCGTATTGTTTGTAGAATGTTCCTAAGTCTGGGATTAAGTCTTTTACTACCTCCATATGAGGAAGTGGATATATTTTTATCTTTCCTTTAACGTCACATATTGGTTTAACGCATGCCAAAGTGTTTTTTCCATCAATATTCATAGAGCAGGAGCCACAAATTCCTTCTCTACAACTTCTGCGGAAAGAGATGGTAGGATCTATATCATTTTTGATTTTTATTAGTGCATCAAGCACCATAGGGCCGCACTCATCAAGGTTGACCTCGTAACTATCTATTCTAGGGTTTTCGTCCGTTTCTGGGTTATAGCGGTAGATTTCAAAGGTTTTCTTATTTACTCCTTCGCTTTTAAACACCTTTCCATTAGGGTTTATTTTAGAATTTTTAGGCAAGGTAAATTCAGCCATATTAACCAATATTTATATTACTAACAATAGTATAAACAAATAAATTTATAATTTGCAAGGGTTTTTTTAAATTATTTTTATAAGAAGTATTTAACGAGTGTTCTGGACAGGATTCGAACCTGTGACCTGCAGATTAGGAATCTACCGCTCTATCCAGCTGAGCTACCAGAACGCACACAATTGCTAAAACATATCTTAAGTTTTGTCAAGTCTTTTCTAAAAACTCGGAGCTTATTTTTTGAGGATACTAGGTTGTATTTTTCAACCTTAATTTTTTGGTATATAGGACTTTCTTGGCTTACTTCTGCGGTTTTAAAAAATTTGTATAAAGTCTTCATAATATGTGTCATCATTTTTTTGGGTATCCTTAAATTTTTAAGGAAAATTTTTATAGTTTAGTATATAAATGTGAGGTATGGAAGCAAAAAGTGAAGAATTTTGAAAGAAAACACTTGACAAATAATTTTAAATGATTTATAACTTATTATAATTATTAAGATTTTATGATAATGCTTGAAGAAATAGTCTTAACTCAAAGAGTTTTTAATGTAAATAATATAAAAACAGATGCAATATCAATCATTCCAGCAGATGTAGAGAGAACAGACATAGTTGCAACTTACAATGGGTCAGTTTCGAAAGTAAGTCAGAGTAATCAAGCATGGGAACTAACTCTTCCAGTTTTAGAGCAAGTGAAGACGATATTTATCTTAACAATATTATGCGTGGCTCAAACTTAGATTATGCAATGACAGATTCGGTAAATTTTGAGCGGAAGTCAAACAATGGGGATAGACAAGAGAGATACGAAATTAATGGTTTTGTTATTCAAAATTCTGCATTTGCAAACATAGATGGCGAAGATTATATAATGTATAAGATTAAATTTGTTGGTGAGAGAGTTGTTTAATTTATTTATGAATGAATGCAAAAGAAGAGTTGAAATTTATTATCTATAAAATTTATGATTGTAGGTATGATTGTAGGTATGATTGCTAGAAAAAACCTTTTTAACAAAAGATTAGGCAGTGTAGAGCGAAATTATGCGG
>JBILVD010000046.1:0-9572 GCA_044370655.1 Candidatus Deianiraeaceae bacterium
ACAAAAAAATAGCACTATTTAGGCATAATATTGAAAAATCTATTGTAGGTTTTTGCTACAATTGCATTAATGAAGTTTTAATCTTCTTCTCCAAAATTGCTAGAAATCCTTTTTTGCAAGTTGTTTGGGTGGTTGATATATATAAAAAAATAGTTATGATATTTGGCAGTGTAGAGCGAAATTATGCGGACAAAAAAATAGCACTATTTAGGCATAATATTGAAAAATCTATTGTAGGTTTTTGCTACAATTGCATTAATGAAGTTTTAATCTTCTTCTCCAAAATTGCTAGAAATCCTTTTTTGCAAGTTGTTTGAATTAGTTGAGATGTATTTCTTCTGCTCTAGTTGTGGGGTGGGGGTTGTGTTATAGTCTTCCTTTTCCCTTAGGCTTAGGTTATCAAACCTTGTTGTTTGCTTCTCAAACCTTAAAGTTGCTGTGCCAACTGGGCCATTTCTGTGTTTTGCAACAATGATTTCTGCTTTATTTGCAACTGCCATAGCCTTTTTTCCAAATTTTGCCATCCATTCCTCAAGTGCGACTTGATTGCCCTCATTTGGCTTCGTTCTTTCTAAATAATACTCCTCACGATACAAAAACAAAACAATGTCTGCATCTTGCTCTATGGATCCACTTTCTCTTAAATCCTGCAATTGTGGGCGTTTATCCTCCCTTTGCTCTACACTACGGGAAAGCTGCGAAAGTGCGACAACAGGCACATTTAACTCTTTTGCAATTGCTTTTAAGCCTTGTGTAATTTCTGAAACTTCCTGCACTCTGTTCTCTATTTTTGCTTTAGAGGAGCGAAGAAGTTGGAGGTAGTCCACTATTATCATCTTCAAACCAAACTGCCTTTTTAATCTTCTTGCACGAGTTCTAAGAGCGGAGATGGTAATTGCGGGGGTGTCATCAATTTGAATTGGTAAATTCCTAAATTCATCTGCTGTTTCAACTAAAGTTTTTATGTCCTCAGAGTAGACTTCCCCTGAAAGTAACTTGCTTCCATTAATGCCAGAAAATACGGAAAGTATTCTTGTTGCAAGTTGCTCGGAGGACATTTCAAGAGAAAACACGGCAATAACTCCATCTTCTTCCTTCTTTTTTTTTATGCCTTCAAGCACAAATTTTGCCACATTTATTGCAACTCCAACGGCAAAAGATGTTTTACCCATGGAAGGCCTCCCCGCTACAATTACTAAGTCGGACGATTGAAAGCCAGAGATTAGATGATCTAGGTCTAAAAATCCTGAAGGTAAGCCTTTATGCCCCCCCATCTCTTTAGCCTTTTTAATGTGGGAGATGGAAAAGTTAAAAAGCGTGTTTAAGGGGGTAAAGCCTGCTCGTTCCTTCTCCGACTCCTCGCTTAAGTCAAACAACGCCTTCTCCAACTTCTCTACCTTTTCTTTCGCTTCCTCCCCTTTGTTTTTTTGCAGGTCGTCTTGTGCGGAAGTTAAAATTGCAAGCAAGCGACGCTCCAAATAAAGTGCCTCTATAAGCTTTGCTCTATCCATTAAATTTATGGAGAATGAGCTTTCCGCATATCTTTTTATTATATTTAATAGATATTCCCCACCTCCAGCTTCTATAAAAAGAGGGTTACTAGCGAGATTATTTGCAACTGTCATCTGCTCCGCTACTCTTTGCTTGTTTATAAGGGCTTCAATTGATGTGTATATTTCTGCGTGAATCGGGCTATAAAAGTGATGTTTTTTTAGAAAGTCCGAAACTAGGCTAAAGGAGTTGTTGTCAAAAAGTAAGCCTCCCAAAACCTCCGCTTCAGCAGTTATATTGTAAAAAATGCCGTTAACCTCGGTTTGTTTAGGTAGGTTCATAATACTTGATATGTAAGTTCATAATACTTAATAAGTAAGATTTTACTTAAAACGGATTTTTATAGAAGTCAAGATTTAATAATTTTCTTTACTTCTTCCATTATTTTTTTTATACTTAAACACTATTAACTTAACTAATATAATATGTATGCAATCTAATAACCAAACACTAACGCCGAAAACCGCACTTGAGAAGGCAGCCAACATTGCTTATAAATACAGAACAAAGTATACAAAAAATAAACTTCGTGGAGAAATAAAATACGATGTCGTTTCAGTAGATAGGACAAGAAAAGATAATCATTTAGAATTAGAGCAGGTTGCTAAAAAAATCAAAACTATTCAAGGTCAATTAAAACCCCAAGAGAGGCGCGTAATATTTTTAGGATGTAAAGCTAGCTCTCATACAAAATCTATAATAATAACAAAAGATTATGTTTTTATCAATAGAAATGATAAAATCTCCCCTTATATAGAAGATGTATTAAACAAAGATGAAAGATTGAAAGTCGTTTTAATATCTCCTTTACTTGAAAAAGGCAATCAAATTGCATTTATCCAACAAGATACAGGTTGCGCTACCGTTGCTGGGAAATTAGCAAAACATATTGCAACATTGAGCGATCAGGATTTAAAAAAAATAGTAACTTCTAAAAAAAAAGGTGAAGTATTAGAAAAAAAACGGCGTCCAAGCAATAGATTCCGAAGATTTTAAATATTTTGTTGATTTTCAAAACAACCTACCTCTTACAACAAATATACTTAAATACTCCGAGCTTCCTAGATACGACGATTTTTTTAAACAGATATATAACTTGCCAGACTTAAATAATTACAAATTTAAAACAAAAATTCCTGGTAATAGCAATAAAAACCTTTCGCAAACTTTTGGTCAATATATAGACAAAAATTCTACAGAAAAAAATGGGAAATATTGGCGTGGTAAACTAAAATCTCAAGAAAGTAAATATAAAGGATTAACAGAAAAGTGTGAGATAAAAACTGCTTTTTGCTGGTGAATTTGATTTTACTTGATAGTTATTTTTCTAGGTGAGGAGGGTTGAGACGGGCGCTCTTTTTCCAGCCTTACTTTTAGTATTCCATCTTCAAATTCTGCCTCAATTGCATCTTCCTTTATATTTGGCAATTCAAGAGAGCGGTTGAATGTTCCGTAGTATGACTCCATTCTGTGAAAGTTCTTCTCTTTTTCTTCTGATGTCTTTTTTTTAGATGCTTTAAGTGTTAACACGCCGTTTGCATATGATACATTTATATCTTCCTTTTTAACTCCCGCTAGTTCTGCTTCTAAAAAATAAGCTTTTTCGTCTTCGCTTAAGTTAATTTTTGGTTTTAAGAAACCTTCGCTTTTATGACTGAAGAAAGAGTTTTCAAATAGGTCGTCGAAAACTTCATTGAATTTACTTCTTAGGTCTTTTATTGTTTCTGATTTTTGTAAGAATGACATATTAAAAACAAAAGTTGCAATTTTATAATATAAAAAGAATTTTTAAATTGCAAGTAAAATTTTATTTTTTATGAATTTTGCTAAATCTTTTGAAAGAGGTTTCAAATAAATTCTTAAAAAGAAGCCGTAGATTTGTTTTACATTTTATTTAAAGAATTGTGATGTTAAAAACTAAAGCATTAAAGTGGGGAAGTAGCAATAGTATAAATACAAAAAATTGTTAACTAATTTCTTGCATTTTTGCAATTTGCTATATACGATTTTTAAAACTATGGTTTAGGTTGTGGTTTTATGGTAATTTGAGTTTTGGAAGAATTATGTTGAATTTGCTTTTGAGTTTTATTAAGAATAAGCATACTTTAGCTGGTTTATTAACTTTTATTTTAGCTTTTTTTAATGAATGGATAAATAAAATTGGTGATTTTGTATTTAGGGATTTTGTTAATCAAAATTGGGCAATTAGTGGAGTGGTGGCTATTTGGGTTTTTTTGGTTACATATGGGCTTTGTTTTGCTGTATATATACCTAAAGCATTTAAACTTTGGATTGAAAAAAAGGAATTTGATAAGGATTTTAAGAAGATAGAAAAGCAAGGGGAGGAAGAGAGGAAAACTAAGGAACTGCAAGCGGAGGAAGATAGGAAAACTAAGGAGATGACATTTGTAAAAGAGCAAGAAGGTAAAATAACAGACCTTATTTTGAAAGGCGAAAGATTGAACTCTCAACAGCTATCATTAGTGCATTACTATGCACCAGAAATGGCGGAATATATAAAAAACAAATATAATCTATCAGGGGAGGCGGAAGATGTTATTATTGAAATTTTAAAAGAGTTTAAGCCTAATAGAGTTAAGGTTAATGCTTTATTTAATAAGCTTATAGAGGAAATGAAATTGGGGAGGGTTTGCAGTCTTCAATTAGTGCAATTTTTAAACAGCATTACAGACGCTGATTTGGATTTGATAAAGGAGCAGTTTAGTTATATTGGTGTGAATTTATTTGGGATTTTCTATTCCCCTATAGCACAAGAAAAATTAGTAAAAAATTTTAACTTAGAATTCCCACAAATTTGGTCTAATCTTAATCTAGGTGGACAAGTTGTGGGAACTAATATAATTGTTTACAATATTTCTTCTTCAATAACTGAGAGGTTCACTTTCAAATCAAAGTTTTGTATTTACATTATGAATACAGATAAAAAGCAAGCAATAGCTATTCCTAATCTCTGCATTTTAAACCATATTGGGCTTGAACTTTACAATATTCTTGAAGATGAGATACCCGATACACCTCTTGATTATATAGAAGACTTTGCGGAGCATATCAATAAAAATCGCTCGCCCCTTAAAGCAGAAGTTATTCACGAGGAGGCAAATCCCCTCTCACAAAAATAACCTCTTGCATTTTTGCAAAAATCCCCTTACACTTTATTTATTACAATTTTTAAAACTATGGAGGGAGTTAATATTACCGCACTTAACACTTATCTTTTACCGCTTAAGGAACTTATTGAGCTAGACGGCGTGAGTGAGCTTTCCATCAACCGCCCTAAGGAGGTTTGGGTGGAGAATAGAGGGGAGATGTCCGTCCATACCATTGAAGCACTTGATTATAAACACTTATTTGGGCTTGCAAAACTTGTGGCACAATATACGGACCAGATGATATCGGAGGAAAAGCCCTTGCTTTCTGCTACCTTACCTAATGGGTTTCGTATTCAGATTGTCTTTCCTCCTGTTGTTGAAAAGGGGACGATTGCTATGTCTATAAGAAAGCCCAATGTTATGCAATGGACGCTTGATGATTACGAGAAATTTGGGGCGTTTCAAAAGACGACTTTTAAGGTGAAGGAGGCTCCTGAAGATGATGAGCTAATTGAGATTTTAAGGCGTGGGGATACTAAGGAATTCCTGACAAAATCTGTGCTTTATAAGAAGAATATCATAATAAGTGGGGGGACATCCACAGGTAAAACGACATTTACGAATGCACTTTTGCGGGTGATACCAAAACACGAAAGGCTGATAACGGCGGAAGATGCTAGGGAGGTTGTGCTTAACTCTCACCCTAACAGGCTTCACTTGCTTGCTTCTAAAGGGGGGCAGGGGCGTGCGGATGTTTCTACTCAAGGGCTAATTGAGGCGTGCTTGCGTTTAAGGCCAGATAGGATAATTGTGGGGGAGATTAGGGGTGCGGAGGCTTTCTCTTTTTTGAGGGCGATTAATACGGGGCATCCGGGGTCTATTTCTACGCTCCATGCGGATACTCCTGCTATGGCAATTGAGCAGATGAAGCTGATGGTGATGCAAGCGGGGCTTGGAATGCCACCCGAGGAGGTTAAGGCTTATATTTTGCAGGTTGTAGATGTTATTGTGCAGTTGAAACGGGGGGAAAAGGGTGTGAGATATATCTCTGAAATTCGCTTTAAGGCACTTGAGGAATGGAAGAAGAAGCAGGCGAGGTTGCAGGCGATGAAGGCTAAGGGGTGATTTATTTTTTACAAAATTTCTTAATTGCATAACCATATGCAACCACCTTTCCTTCAAATAAATCTTGCTTTTCGGTTATATTGTTGATTAATAATTCCGTGATTGGAATTTTGTGTAGCCTAAACTTCATTTCTTTGTGATGATGAGCTTCTCCGTTTCTCATCTCTATTTCTCCGCAATTATTTTTCAGTTTAAATATCACTTTTTGATTTCCAACGGAATTTGCAACAATAAAGTGTTTTGTGAAAATTTTTATTACATCATCATGCCAAAAAATATGGAATTTACTATTGTGCTTTATTGTTAAATAGCTAACTTGTGAGCCTTCAAAAATTGACTTTCTAAGAAAGGCATCAAGCCTGTATTGTTCTTGCAATTTTTCTTGCAATAGAACCATTTGCCTTGCAATTTCGGTTTTATAGTATGCTTTATTTTCTTTGTATTCATCTTTACTGTCTGGAATTGAATTAACACAGTCAAGCATTATTTTGCCAATTCCGTTCATTGCTTTAAATGCGGTATCTAATTCAAATCTCTGCTTTCCATAAAGAAAAATCTGCCAATATCCATTACCACTCTTTAAAGAATGGGCATCTCCGTTTTTATCTATCACATCTTTTTTTGCTTTTGCATCGTTTTGATAGTCATCTTCTAATCCTATCAATTTTGCAAACTCTTTTGCATCTAGGTGCCCTTGCTTTTTTACCTGACTCGCTTTTTCGCTTGTCATAGCTCTTTTTCTTTGCACTTTCATATGTTGGTAATTAAAATTTCATGAGATTGTTTTATATGCCCTTCTCCTCTCTCTATCCTGTTTTTTCCAATTCTGGTTTCGCCTTGCCCCATTGTGTATTGCCATTTCACTTCAATTATTTTATAATGCTTATAGAGTTCTCTTACCTCGGGGCAATCGTTATAAGATAAAATGAAGCCATTTTTATGATTTTTAAGCAAATCAGCAAGAAGTAAATGATTAAAGCCATTATGATGGACTGGAAAATTTCTTTGAGGGTATATTCCTTTAAACATTTTACTTTCACCTCCAAGAAAATAAGGAGGGTCTAGGTAAAGAAAGTCTTCTTTATGTTTTGCGAGAGTGTCTTCAAAGCTACCATAAAAAACAGATAGATTTTTAGGCTTAAAAGAAATTATTTTGTTAATTGCGGATTGATATTTACTTTCGTCTTCATATATTGAGGACATCCAACCTAAAAATCCCGGTCCATATGATAAATTATGATTAAAAAAATAATAAACTGCAAGAGTTAAGGGGTCTAAAATTACTTCCTTTTTCCAGTGTTTTTTCAACTCAGTTTTAATTAATTCATAATTTTCTTTTGTTGGTTTAATTTTTGACAATTCTTCAAAAAGTCGCTCTTTATTATTGATTTGTATATTCCAATAATTTACCAATATATCAAAAACATCATAGCCAATAACTTCCATATCAAGCATTGAAGAGCAGGCAATTTCAACTGAACCTCCCCCAAAAAATGGTGATACAAGCCGTTTTACATTGCTTGGAATAAGTTCAACAATAAATCCAACAGCAAGGCTTTTCCCTCCTGCGTATCTAAGTGTGGAGCAGGTAAATCTCTTGTATTTTAGCTTTCCATTTTGACTAGTAAGGCTTTTGAGGAATAAATCCCTTTTTTCATCTGCATTTTCAAGCTCCAAGTTTTTTGCTATAGCATTTCCCATAATTTAACCATCGCTATTTTTAAGATTTGTGAAAGACATTTTTTTAATTGTCAAATAATATTTTATGAAATTCGCTTTAGGGCGTCCTGCTAAGGAAGTGCGAAGCAGGCGAGGTTGCAGGCGATGAAGGCTAAGGGGTAGACTTATATTTTTTGCAAGAAAGCCTTTAAATCATTGATGTTTAGGGCGAATGAGGTTTTGTTATCAGTTAGCCTTTGCAATCGTTTGATTTTTGTTTCATCTCCTGTTTTCGTGTCTCTTTGAAGGTAGTAATCTCCATCGCAAATTGCCAAAAATATTGTGTTTTTTGAGTTGCAATCCCTTGTATGTAAAAGGAAATCTTGAATATCTTTGTATTGATTATCTTGTGCCCCACCGCTTATTTCTGTATATTTATGAGAAACGTAAAATGTAAAACCTTTGCATTCCCAAGTAAAATCAACTGATTTTATATCTTTTGCTTGATTTTTCAACAACTCGCCTTTAAAAATTTTTCCATTTGTGAGGTATATTGCGTCTTTACCGCCAGATGGAAGAACTTTGAAGTTTTGCACTAAATCTAAAGATTTTATAAAACTGCTAGCTAGGTTTTGATATAAATTTTGCTTTGCAGGGTCTTTGGCAAAAATGCACCGAAACATCTCATCGTTTAGGATTTTTTGTTTGACTTCTTCAAAGGAATAGCCAAATTTCCCTGCCCAGTTTGAAATCTTAACTTCCATATCTTTTGTTTCAATTTCGGTTAAAACGCTTTTTAGATTTTTCTTCAATTGGCTTTTGTATCCTTCTTTGTAGTTCATGTTATAGAGCAAACTTCGTTAATTATGCTTCTTGCAAGGGCGTAGTCAAGCCTTCTTCTATACTTTAAGTCCTTTCTTAGCCCTTTAAATGGGGTGAGGAATAAGTCGCAGGTTTCTTTTCTAAATTCGTGCAGATATTCGTTGAGGTTGTTGATTAGCTTTGTGGAATTTGGGTGGTCTATTAAAATTCGTGTTATGCTTCTTGAGGAGTTGGAAATTCTAGATGGTGGGATATCCTCCCCTTTGCAGAATTTTATTGAAGGTTCTGCCGTGTTATCAATTGCAATTAAGCCTAATTTACCAGTTTTTTCGTTAAATTTCATATCAAATTTTGTTGTGGCACTTGGTAGCTTTTTTTCAAATTCGCTTAAGTTTCCTAAAAAGTGGGTATTTTCGTAAATTTTTACATCTTTTGAGCTTTCTTTAAAGAGGGCAAGGCAAACGGGGTGTTCTGTATCGTTAAACATCTTGCTATTTAGCAAAATATAGTGAGAGAGTCGTTCTCTAAAAATTTTTGCATTCAAGAATGAAGCGGGAATTATGGCTCCAACATTTTTGCAATTTGCAAGGCATTTATCAAGTGCAAATTTATATAAATCGTCGTATTGAGTATCAGGAAAAAAAAGCCCCCTTCTTTTTGCGGAATTTTGAGCTAAATATGGGGGATTTGTTATGCAAACTTCGTGATTTTGTGGGAAGTTTGAGAGGGTATCTTGCTTTTTAACGGCTGGATTTTGAGGGTTTATGTCAAAAGAGGAAAAAGCCTTGCAAAGCCCCATTTCTTGTAGCATTTTAATTAGATTGTTGCTTCCTGCAAAAGGCTCTAAAATGTTGTGATTTTGCATATCACATTCTTCTGCCCACTGCAAAAATCCATCACTACAAAACGGATTATTTTCGGTGAAATACTGCCCATTTACTCTTTTAGCATCAAACATATTAAGAATGTAAGTTGAAATGTTGATAAATTGGGAGGTGTTAATTGTCAAGCAAAAATATGGACTTGCTAAATAATTATAGATAATACCTTTTCTATGTTTAAAAGTAGATTTATAGATATGCAAAGCATATCTATATTCTTACTATAGCACAAAGTTCTCCTCTTTAATCTTGCAAGGTAGTGTCTTAATCTACAATTAAAAGATTCAACTAAAGATGTCTCTGCTTTTGTAACTATATGTTTTTCTGTAAACTTATAATAACTATACACAGGATTACCATCAGTGGCTAAGTATCTTATTCTTTTATATCCTTCTTTCAATCTAAATGCTATATTAAGCCAAGT
>JBILVD010000040.1:0-10548 GCA_044370655.1 Candidatus Deianiraeaceae bacterium
TTGCCTGAACTTCCTACTTCAAAATCTATAAGCTTAAGAGAGTTTCTATTTACACAAGTCCATACTCTAACTTCATTTTTTTTCCTTCCTACGAATGTAAATAACTCATCTGCTTCAAGTATATGTTCGTAAAAATCTTAAATTCTATATTTAACTCACGACCTTCGGTTCTATTATATCTTTATCTGTTATTATCTTCTCTTTGTTTTGCAAATCTTTTAATTTCTTACCAAGTTTACGAATCCAATACAACACAAGAGTGTTTGGTATATTAAAGACTCTTTCTATAGCTCTAAATCCCATTCCATTTAAATAACTCTTTATTATTTTTATTGTAATTTCTCTATCATATTTTGGTTTATATTCTCTAAAGTTCTTCTTGCAATCTTTACATTTATACCTTTGTTTACCAAATACTATTCCATTTATTTATAATATTAGAACTAAAGCAAAATCTACATTCTTTCATATGAAGCAAAAACTAATTTTAGTTAGTGATATGATGGAATATAATTAGATGTTAATGCCTTGTATTTTAACTCACACTAAAATGCTAGCTAAGCAATCATTTTACGCTTTAAGCAGGAATATTAACTTTTATAAAGCAAAACTTTAATAGATAACAAAACACCCCCCTTTTTTTTTAGAGAGTTTTATATTGTATTATAAATCTTTAAGATAATATCTCCACCCTTTTTTAAGATAAAAGCTTAAAATCACTATCTATAAAATATTTCTTTCAAAATTCTTCACTTTTTGCTTCCATACCTCACATTTATATAATACTCTCTAAAAATTTTCCTTAAAAATTTAAGGATACCTAAAAAAATGATGACACATATTATGAAGACTTTATACAAATTTTTTAAAACCGCAGAAGTAAGCCAAGAAAGGGCTGGGGAGCATGAAACGAAGGTTGAAAAATACAACCTATTAATAGTTAAATTTTTTAAAAAAGATAGCTTGACAAATAAAAAAATATCCTTCAATTATTTGAGATATCACATTATTTTATTTATATGTTTGCCTTTACGAGGGAAAAGATTAGAAATATTGCAATTATTGCACACGTAGACCATGGAAAAACTACCTTAGTAGACGCCCTGCTTTCACAAAGCGGAACTTTTAGAGAAAATCAGGAAGTTGCAGAAAGAATTATGGATTCGAACGACCTAGAAAAAGAAAGAGGGATTACCATTCTTGCAAAATGCACCGCAATTTATAGAGATGACTTTAAAATAAACATCATAGACACTCCTGGTCACGCTGATTTTGGAGGAGAGGTTGAGCGAATTTTAGGAATGGTAGATGGAGTAGTTTTGCTTGTAGACGCCGCAGAAGGGCCAATGCCTCAAACAAAATTTGTGCTTTCAAAGGCTTTAAAATTAGGCATTAACCCAATCGTTGTAATTAACAAAATAGACAGATCGGATGAGCAACATAATGTAGTGCTTGATAAAGTATTTGACCTTTTTGTTTCCCTTAATGCAAATGACAATCAACTTGAATTTCCATTCCTTTTTGCAAGTGGTAGAAATGGCTGGTGCGTTAATAGTATTAACGATTTAGACGAGCATAAACAACCAAAAGGAGAAAAAAGCCTAAAAGCTCTTTACGATATAATTCTAAGCCACGTTCCAATGCCAAAAATAAACGAGGAAGAACAAGGTTTTTCAATGCTTTCCACTATACTTCATAAAGACCAATTCTTTGGAAGAACTCTAACGGGAAAGGTATTTTCAGGCACTGGAAAAGTCAACTCAATGGTTAAAGCCCTAAATTTAAAAGGGGATAAAATTGAAGAATTCAGGCTAACAAAGTTATTTACCCATTTAGGAGTGCAAAAAATTCCGACTGAAAGCGTAATAGCGGGAGATATAGTAACAGTTGCAGGTATGGAAAAGGCAACAGTTTCAGATACTATCTGCGATTTATCTGTTGAAAAGCCTGTTAAGTCCACACCTATAGACCCCCCTACAATGTCTATAACAATCGGAATTAATACTTCCCCGCTTGCAGGTACAGAAGGCACAAAAGTAACTTCAAGAATGATAAGAGACAGACTATTTGCCGAAGCAGAAACAAACGTTGCCATAACCGTAAAAGAATCAGGAGATGGAGGGGATGCATTTGATGTTGGAGGTAGAGGGGAGTTAGGGCTTGGAGTTCTAGCAGAAACTATGAGGCGTGAAGGCTTTGAAATATCCATCTCCCGCCCTAGAGTTTTGTTTAAAATAGAGGACGGTCAAAAACTAGAACCAATTGAGGAAGTGGTTGTTGACGTAGACGACGAATACTCAAACACAGTTATCTCCGCTCTTAACATACGTAAAGGGGAAATGGTAGAGATGATATCTAACAATGGAAGAACAAGGTTAATTTACAACGTCCCCTCTCGTGGGCTTATAGGTTATCAAGGTAAATTCTTGACCGAAACCCGTGGAAGCGGAATTTTAAACAGAGTTTTCAAAGAATATGCTCCTTACAAGGGGGATATAGACACTCTTAGAAACGGTAGTCTTATATCAAATGATACGGGGGAAAGTGTTGCATATGCAATAGATAAACTTCAAGATAGAGGTAAATTCTTTATTGGTCCTAATGAAAAGGTTTATCAAGGAATGATAGTGGGGGAAAATTCTCAAGTGAACGACCTTGAAGTGAACATTCTCAAAGGAAAGCAACTTACAAACGTTCGTGCTTCAGGCTCTGATGATGCAATTAAGCTTGTGCCACCTATAAAAATGACACTAGAGGAAATGATGGCTTACATCCTAGACGATGAGTTGGTGGAAGTTACCCCAAAAAGCCTAAGACTAAGAAAAAAATACCTAAATCCAAACGAGAGAAAAAAGTATAGTAAATGATTTGACAAACTCTTATACTTAGGAAAAATTTAGCAAACCCTTAATATAAAAAAATTTTTACTTGATAAATAATATTTTATCATTTACCTTAATTATTATTTTTATTTTAAAAAATGAAGCTTTATTATTTTAAAAATGCAGGCTCACTTGCTGTTAGAATTATTATCAACGAGCTTGAACTTGCTTGTAATTACGAGGCAGTAAAAGAGCTTAGAGTGAAAGATAAAGTGCTTGAAAGTGGGGGAGTTTTTTCTGATGTTTCGCAAAAAAACCAAATTCCCGCTTTGGCACTTGATGATGGGAGAATTTTAACTGAAATTTGGGTTATTATGACCTATCTTGCAGAATTAAAAAGTGAAAAAAGGTTGCTTGGAGAGGGTTTTACACGTTATAGAGTTATGGAGTGGCTTAGCTTTATCTCAACCGAGCTTCACAAAAATTTTGTCCCGATTATCTCTCCAATTGTGCCAGTTGAAGCAAAGCCTGTATTTATGAAAATTCTTACAAGCAAACTTAATTATATAGAAAAAGAGCTTGAAGGGAGGGACTTTCTCTCTCCTCCTACTTTTACAGTTGCAGATGCCTACCTTTTTACAATACTTTCTTGGCTTAAGTTTATAAAAATTGATATTGCGGATTTCTCTAATATTAGCAGATATTTCAACGCATTGAAGGAGAGATCATCTATTTTAAAATCTTTCACTGATGAAGGGATTGAATTTTAATTCTAGGTTTTATTGCTAGGTTTTTATTGCAAATCTTAGCCTTGCAGAACGTGAGCGAATATTTTCTTTTATCTCATCTTCGCTTGGTGTTATTATTCCTTTTTGAGGAGTTATGAAGCTTTTTACCTCTTCTTCTTCTTCTATATTTTTTGAGAATTGAGCATATTTATTGACTTTTTTCTTCTCTGGTGAGTTTTGTGTTAAAAAGTCCTTCACAATTCCATCTTCAAGAGAATGGAAGGAAACTGTGGCAAGCTTTCCTTTGCTTTTGAGTAGGTGGATAGATTTTTCCAGTAGTGTTTGGATTTCTTCCATTTCTTCATTGATGTAAATTCTAAGAGCTTGAAACGTTTTTGTTGCGGGGTGGATTTTGGTGTATTTTGCTTCACTACCATAACCTTCTTTGATGATTTGAGCAAGCTCTGTTGTTGTTTCTATTGAAGTTTTGCATCTCGCTCTTACTATGTAATTTGCAATTTTTTTTGCAAGCCTTTCTTCGCCATATTTAAATATTATTTCTGCCAAGTTAGGCTCTGGCATGGAGTTAACAATGTGATAGGCTGTGCATTTTGCTCCAACTCCCATTCTCATATCAAGTTTTGCAGGTTTTAAAAAGCTAAAACCTCTGTCGTCTGTGTCTAATTGCATAGAAGAAACTCCAAAATCTGCTACTATTCCGTCCACTTTTTGCCCAACTAAAACCTCATCAATTTTGCTAAAGGGAGTAAGGAAAAAGCTAAATCGCTCCCCAAATTCTTCTTTGATGGATTTTGCGATTTCAATCACTGTCTCATCTCTATCAAGTGCAATTACCTTGCAATTTGCATTTTTTAGTATGGCTTTGGTATACCCCCCTCCTCCAAATGTAGCATCAACAAAAGTCTCTCCATTTTGTGGGTTTAAGACATCCAAAACTTCCTTCAGTAAAACTGGTTTATGCATATTTTTTAAGGTAGTATGAAGTAGAAAAATTATTTTTGCAAGTAGAATTTTGATGTTGAAGTGAAAATGCGAAGGAATGATTATGACTTTTGCATCAAAACTAAGCTTACTAGTTAAGATTTATTAATACATTGATTGCTTTTGAGAAAATTTGCTTAAATATTGGGCGATTGTAAGTTTTTAAGATAATTATTCTAAAGTTCTCTTTTCCTCGGTTCTATAAATAATTTGAAGCATATCACCAATTGAAAAGTCTTCAAAACCTTCAATTTGAACTCCACACTCATTGCCTTGAGCAAGCTCCTTCACGTCATCTTTAAAATGCTTTAAAGTTTTAAGCTTACCTTCTGCAATTTGCAATCCTGTACGCAAAACTTTAACAATTGCGTTTCTCTTTACAACTCCTTTTTTAACCATACAGCCTGCAATTTTCCCAGATTTTGCAATGTCAAAAATTGCCCTAACTTCAACATCTCCTATAACTTCATCTTTAATAATTGGAGAAAGCATAGCACCAACCATCTCTTTTACATCATCTACAATTTTGTAGATGATTGAGTGTTGCTTGATTATAATTCCATTTTTCTTTGCAAGCTCTTCTTCTTTGGAGCCAACTTTTACGGAAAATGCAAAAATCACGGCGTTGTAATTTCTAGCAAAATTCACATCTGCCTCCGTCACCTGACCTACATTTGCTTGCATAATTCTAAGTTCAATCTCGGTTGGAACTTTTATTTGCTCAATGCTGTATTTAATTGCTTCAATTGTGCTTTGAACATCTGCTCTTATAACAATGTTGAATTGTTTTTTTTGCTCCTTAGGTTTAAAAAATGCACTGAAAGCGGATTTAACGTCCATTTTTTGCTCAATTTTCTTTTCTTTTCTATGTTCTACAATTTCTTTTGCTAACTTCTCAGTTTCCACTACATTAAAGCTTAAACCAGGAATTGGCACGTCAGGAAGTCCGTAAATTTCTATAGGAGTTGAAGGTTCTGCCTTCTGCACAGATTCTCCTCTATCATTCACCATTAAACGAACTTTACAGTAGGAGCTTCCAACTACCACTATATCTCCTGTTTTTAAAGTTCCATTTTGAACAAGAAGGCTAGCAATAACTCCTTTTTGTTTATCAAGCTTGCCTTCAAGGACGGTTCCAGAAGCGGGAGCGTCCCATTCTGCTTTAGCGTTAAAGACTTCTGCTTGCAATAAAATAGCCTCACAAAGCTTGTCTAAATTTTGACCAGTTTTAGCTGAAACAGGGACGCATATTACATCTCCCCCAAATTCGTCTGCAACAACTTCATATGCTAAAAGTTCGTTTTTGATACGATCAACATCGGCGTTTGGCTTATCAATTTTATTTATAGCAACAACCATTGGCACTCCTGCACTTTTTGCATGATTAATTGCTTCAATCGTTTGAGGCATAATTCCATCATCTCCTGCAACAACAAGCACGATGACGTTTGTGACACTCGCTCCACGGGACCTAATTGCCGTAAAAGCCTCATGCCCTGGGGTGTCTATAAATGTGATTTTCTCCCCATTTTCAAGAACTGTTTGGTAAGCTCCTATGTGCTGTGTAATGCCTCCTGCTTCATTCTCTACAACGCTTGCCTTACGAAGAGCATCTAAAAGGGAGGTTTTTCCGTGATCTACATGTCCCATAATTGTAACAATAGGTGGGATAGGTTTTAAATTAGCGAGAATTTGCTCTTTTTTTATTTTATCTTCTGCTGTAAATTTCTTAACACGATTTACTATATGCCCCATTTCTTCAATTATAAGCTCGGCAGTGTCTCCGTCAATTACATCATTTTCTTTCAGATAAAGACCATATGATTTGAGTTTTTTAAGAAAAATTTCAACTTTAATTGCAAGATTTCTAGCTATATCAATCACGATGTTTTTATCGTAAATGCCAATCTCTTTTTGAACAAATGAGGGGGATATTGGTTTTTTTTTGATAGGTTTTTTATTATGACGGGAAAAGTAGGCTTCACGACGAATTTTAACAACCTCCTCATCAACCTCACTAGAGACGGAATTTACAAGAATTTCATCATCATAGTTTGTTGAATTTGCTCCCTTTCTTTTATCTTCCAATGCCTGACGAAGCTCTAAACCTTTTTGAAGCTTTTCAATTTCACTATCGTTGTCAAATTCAAGATATTTATAGTGTTTCATCATTTTTTCAATCAAGGTTTTGTCTCTTTTGTCAACCCTTGCTTGAGAAGTTTCTTTTGCAATGTCCTCCACTGATATGATTTTATCTCCTTGTTTAAAGGAAAAAGCGGGGGCTTCAACCTCTTTTTTAACCTCCTCTTTTGCTTGTTTAGCTTCAATTTTTACAGCATTTAAGGCGGTTTCTGTGATTGTGGGAATAACATCTTGAACTTGAGGGTTAAGGTTGTTTTCAGCTTGTTTTTTGATCTCGTTTTTGACCTCATTTTTAACTTCTGCCACGAATGGCTTTGCAACTTCATCAGATTTTGTCTTTACTTGCGTTGTGGGCTTTTTAACCTCTTTCTCTTGTTTTTCTTGAATTTCAAGGGCTTTAATTCTTTTTTGCTTTTCCGCATATGAAAGCCCAAAACCATCATCAGCAGGTTTGGGTGAATAATCCGATTCTCCCTTTCTCGTTATAAAACCTTTGCTCTCTCCTGTGCTTAGTTTTTTTAATATATCTTCCCTGTTTAAACCTTTGGGAAGACTAATTTTACCTATTTTAGCTTTAGTTTTGTCGGAATTCACTGTCATTTTTAATTACTTTACAATAATTCTAATTGCTTTTAAATTTGATGTCAAGCTCTATTCTAAAATATTTGCATTTTTATTAGAGTGAGTTGTTTCAATTTTTAAAAGGTAAAGAATGCTTTGCATAACGCTTTTGTGGTCATATTCTTCTTTTTCTTTGATTTTTAAAGGAAAAGATGACCAAATAAGATAAGGAATTTCCTTCTGCTCCTTAGGGGCGATGCTATATGGAAAACCGTGTAAGAATATCCCCTTTTCTCCAAGACTTTCCCCATGATCGGAGACATAAATCATAACCGAAGGTTTGTTAGATTTTTTTAGCATATTTATAGTGTTTGCAAGTAAAAAATCGGTGTATAATATTGTGTTATCATACGCATTTATTAACTCATTTAAACTACATTCCGTTACGCTCGCCGTTTTGCATTCTGGTTTAAAATGGCTAAAATCTTTAGGATATCTTTTATAATAAAGAGGGCCATGGCTTCCATTTTGATGAAGCACAAAAAGCTTAGGTTTTTGTTCATTCTTTTGAGACTCGAAGTCTTTATAAAACTCATCAAAAATAACTTCGTCTGGGCAACTTCCATCGCATTTTTTATGCTCTGCCGAAAAGGTAGGTACACCATTGCAAGCTTTATAACACCCGCCGTAGTTATTTTCATACCATTTTACAAAAACTCCAGCATTAAAAATCGGCCTTAAATAGCTCTCATATGTTTCTTTAAATTCAAAAATACAAGGTACTGAAATGGCAGTTGAAGTTCCGCATGAAATTCCTTTAAGCTTCTTTAAATCTGGAATTTTGGCAAGTTCTGGAGTTGTGTTTTTTTTGTATCCGTAAACGCCAAAGTTTTTGCGTCTTGCTGTTTCTCCAATGACAAGAACGATGTTGATTTCCTTGTTAGAATTTAACTTTAAGTCGTCAATTATAATTTGTTGACCTCTTTCTTTGGGAAGGAAGTGTCTCTTAATTATAATTCCTGAATGAACTGTATAATTAAAGGGTATGAATAATTCTCCAAAATACCCATTTACACGAAAAAACGTTGCTACTTTAACGTAGACTATCGCAATAAAAAATATTCCTAAAAACAAAGTTAAAATAGCAGATATAAGAGTTTTTTTTGCACTCCTATTAATCTTGCTTAAATATACCAAAATGGAAGGTAAAACCCCAAAAATAAAAATATAAACAAACATTCTGACAGAGATTAAGTCCCGCACTTCATTTGCATCTGTTAAGAAGGCGTTTTTTATCATTTCCCTGTCTATTTGTATGTTATATGTCATCATAAAATACAAAATAGAAGCATTCAAAAGAAGTAGTGCTATAGCCGTAATTTTAATAATTCTAGTTTGTAAAATAAATAAATAAAAGCTAAAAGAGGCAAAAAAGCCAGCGATAAAAATAGAAATTAAAAATATACACTCTCCAATTGTTTTTAGTTCCAGTGTTTTTATGAGGCTTTTAAACAAAGGAATGTTAAAAACAAAAAATGAGTATAAAGTGTATAAAAAAATAAACTTTAGGTGAGATATATTCATACTTTTAAAGATAGTTGATAATAGTGCAAAATAAACCGCAGGTTAGTGGAATTAGGAGGTTGTCATCAATCTTGATTTTTTTGGCAAAAAGCTCAACAAGTGCCGTTGGAATTGAGGCAAAGTACAAATCCTCACCAAAAAATACTAAAATAAATCCCGCAGTAATTAAAAAAGCCAAAAAACCTCCAACTGTCTTTTCTCCTACTAGTTTTGATGTCTTCAAAAACTTTCCAAGCAAAGAGGCGGATGTATCTGATATAACAAGCACGAAGATAGAGGCAATTGCAATCTCTTTTGAAAATAAAAGTATGGATAGAAAAACTCCACACATAAAATAAGTTGAACCATAAATTCCGCCTTCCTCCTCCTCCTTTCGGGAAAAAACTTGAAAAAATCTATTGCAAAATACCCTAAAAGCACTAAATTTAAAACGCATAAAATCTACGCTAGCAAGGAATATAAAAATTGCAAAAGTCCCGATTAAAGCTTGCTCTCTAGTTAGCCAAATCATGTAAAGTGTTGGGTAAATCAATGATGATAGGTGTATCATTTTACGCAAAATTTCTTGTTTCATAATCATTGAGAAGAGTTAGTAACTGTTGTATTTAAGGATGTTAAAGCTTTGTATTTAGGGAGTTTTAAGTCCTGATTTACCATAACTTTTAACCTTGTTCCTTGGGAAATTTTAACAACATATGTTGTGTCTATAATCCCTTTAACGACTTTTTCGGTTGCAGATGCTATCTCGTTTGAAAAACGCTCAGTAGCAATGTCAATTGGATCTTTATTAGTGGTTACAACACCGGTTGGAGAAATAGTGGTTGAAGACCTTTTCGAGCCTGTAATTTGTTGAGTTGCGATGGTTGCAACAAGTGGAATTGACGAGAGTAGTAGAGCAGATGCAATTACCTCTCCATATTTCTTGTCTACTTCACCTTGAACCCCTGCCCTACCGAATTGATCCGAAGCAAAGCTGTCTATCCCTAGAGAAATTCCATCAGGACGCAAAATACGAGACCAAGTAATAATTACTCTTCCAGAGCTCACTCCACCAGCAGAATAACTGCCATAGAGCCTTGTCCCTTTTGGTATTAGAATGCTTCTTCCCGCCTCTGCATATACATCTCTTGAAACAACAGCCCTTATAGTGCCAGGAATGCTTGAATCTATTGCGGTTTCGAGTATAGCATCAATCATTCGCCCTTGTGCTACAATGTTACCTAAGTCGGGAATTTTTTTACCTTCATTTGGAATATCATTAGAAAATTCAGCATCAAGAGAGGAGTCTATAAAGATAAAGTCGCTCATTGTCTTCCTAACGCTTTTATCAACAGGTCCATTAACAGATGTGTCAATAATTGGAGGGGGAGGGTTCTCTGGGTCAATTTTTCTTCGTTTTGTTATTAATTGAGTTTTATTAGAATTTTTGACAAATTCATCAAAAGAAAGACTATCTTCTGATTCTTCTTTTTTTCTAGTTACTGCATCTTCTTCATCTTCTTCATCTTCGCCTTCTTCAATTTGTAATTCGGCACGGATTTTTTCAAGGTCTAAAGTGTTAATTTCGTCTTCTACATCTTTCTCTTTACTTTGAGTAAATGTGTCAATTTTATTAAGCAAGTTGACATCAAGGGAAGGAGCTACGGGCGGGGCAAATTCGGTTGTTTTATTTTGTGAAGTTTGGGTTTGAGGTGATGGAGGTTGATTAG
>JBILVD010000051.1:0-8107 GCA_044370655.1 Candidatus Deianiraeaceae bacterium
GATGATAATAACAATACTTCTAAAAATAAAGTAGACGATACATCTTCTTCTACAAATAAAAACGAAGAAAACTCTAGCGAGCTTAATGTTAATGTTAATGACACAACGCTTGCAAATAATGACAACACCCTTCTACCTTATGACATTGACACCAATGCTGATAATTCTTACAACTCACTTCAAGAAGCAAAGACTTTAGATACTCTAAATCCAGATGAATTTGGTCAAATCCATTCCAATGATAAAATCCTAAGTGATGATAATAACAATACTTCTAAAAATAAAGTAGACGATACCTCTTCTCATCAAAAAAATATTGATGAAAATGTTATTAAACCACCAATTTTACAGAATGAAATACCTGAAGCTAACAATTCAAGCAAGCTTGAAGGTAAGCAGTATATTGCTCAAGATCCAAAACCAATTAAAGTTAAAGAGAGATCTATTAAAAATAATGATGTAAAAATTGTAAATCCTATTTATAGTGATAATTTCAATTCAATTAGGAACGATCTTAACCAAATTGATAATAAGCTAAATGAAATATTTGAAACGAATTTGAATGATTTGTTTGGTGAAAATACTCCAAAAACAACCGAAAATAACACAAATACTCTTGATAAAGTTGAAGAAACTTACAAAAAAGTTAAAGAGAAAGTTGAATTGATGGAAAAAATAAAAAATATTGGTAATATTGAAAGTGAAAGTGAAAGTGAAACTCCATCTTACAATTCTGCTACCAAAGTTCCAAAAAATATAAGTTCTAAAATAGGCAACTTTGGCACCGCATCTTCAAAACCTCAAAAGGATTTCATTGAATTTAATAAAGCGAATGTTAATCAAAATGCGCAAAAAAACTCCAGTTCATTACAAAAACCAAAAAATAAGAAATAATCTATGAAAATTTGCATTGTAGGTTCTGGCACTTGGGGGACGGCGATTTTCAATTTACTTAGGAAAAATGATGTAGAAGCCACGCTTACTTCCCGTTTAAATCTAGAAAGTTTAAAAAATGAAAGTTTTGATATAGTGTTTATAGCACTTAGGACGGAGGTAATTCAGGATTTTATTACTAAGTATGAGCATTTCTTACCAAATAAAATCTGCTCTTTATCTAAGGGTGTTTTTAGCGTTGATAAGCCATTTTTCTCATCTCATATGTTAGAAAAAGGTTTTATTTTTGCAACACTTTTTGGTCCAAACTTCTCGGACGAAGTGGAAGTTGAAAAAAAAACTCTCTCTACCGCCTCTTCAAGCGATTTAAATTTTGCAAAAACTTTAAGGAATTTACTTCAAAATAAATTTTTCGAGGTTGAGGTTTCAACCGATGTAAAGTCTGCTGAAATATATGGTATTTTTAAGAATATAATTGCCATATTTACAGGTTTTGCAAATGGAGTTGGAATGTGCGAGAACACAAAAAGTGCCATTTTCACAAAGTTAATTTATGAGATGATAGACTTTGCAAAAAAATGTGGAGGGCAAGAGAGTAGCTTCTTCTTATCCTCTGGTATAGGAGATTTGTTTTTGACCGCATCATCCTCCAAGTCTCGAAATTTTGAATTTGGTATGAAATTCGCAAAAAACTCATCTCTTATAACGGAAAAAACCGTAGAAGGTCTCCGCTCTCTCTCATCACTTCCTGCGCTTGAAAAAATTTATCAATATGAGTTTGTGGAGTATAAAAAGCTCTACAACATTGTAATTAATGGAGAAAAGTTTGAATTTTAATGGCGGACAGAGTGGGATTCGAACCCACGGTGCCCGTGAAGGCACGGCGGTTTTCAAGACCGCTGTATTAGACCGCTCTACCATCTGTCCAAAATTAATCTAAAGTGATATTTTTTAAAAAGCAAGCATTTTTTTAAACTTTTTAATAAAAAAAATTTTAAAAAAAGCAAAATAATACTTGACTTATTAAAAAAGCTCAAATATTAAAACTAGCATGTTGAAAAACGGGTTCGTAGCTCAGTTGGTTAGAGCACATCTCTGATAAGGATGTGGTCGGTGGTTCAAGTCCACTCGAACCCACCATTTAAATTGCTATGTCTAATAAAGTTGCAATTGGGTCTAAAATTTATGATATATCTAATTTTTCAGACCAAGAACAAGATGATTTAAATAGATTAGCAAAGTCTTTAAATTATAGAGTAAATCAAGTAATATCAGCATTTGGAGTCTACGACCAAGAAATGGCATTAGTTCTCGCCGCTCTATCACTTTTAGAGGAAAATGAATCCTTGAAAATTGGAGCAAAGCAAGAAGGTCTATTTCCAAAAGATGAACTAAAAAAGCACTATTCTAAAGAAGAAGTAGATGCAATTCTCATTCAAACTATATCCTCTTTAACGGCAAAATTAAAACAAGTTTTAGAAAAAAAATGAAGGAAATAATAAATCCCGACCTTAACTCCATCGAACATTTTTTCACAAAAAATAAAAAAATTGTAATGATTGGCTTTGGTTCGCAAGGCTCAAATCAGGCACAAAATTTAAGAGATAATGGCTTTAACATTAAAATTGCCCTAAAAGAAGGTTCGTCGTCTATTGAAGTTGCACGAAACGTAGGCTTTGATGTTGTTTCTTTTGAAGATGGTTTAAAAGATGCTGAAATAATAATACTACTCACGCCCGACGAAAGCCACGGAGAATTTTTTAAAACTTATATTATTCCATACTTTAAAAAAGGAGGGACGGTGATAGTCGCTCATGGGTTTTCTTTTCATTTTGGGTATGTAAAAGGATTTGAAGACTATAATATTTGTATGATAGCTCCAAAAGCCGTTGGAAGAGCAGTTCGTGAAAACTTCCTTTCTGGAGCAGGGATTTTTAGTTTAATCTCTATTTTTCATAAAGTTAATGAAGATGTGGAGCAAATTTTATTAGATTTAGCATATGGAATAGGTTCTAAAAAAGTGCTTAAAACAAGCTTTCAAGAGGAATGTGAGAGCGACTTGTTTGGCGAACAAACGGTGCTTTGTGGTGGAGTTGTGTCTCTTTTTAAATCCGCTTTTGAAATAATGCGTGAAGCAGGTTTTCCTGATATTATTGCTTACTACGAGTGTGTTCATGAGCTTAAATTAATTGCAGATTTAATTTATGAAAAAGGTGTATCTTCAATGTTTTCTTCCATTTCAAACACTGCAAAATATGGAGGTTTTAAAGTGGGAGATTTTATTGTAGACGAAAGTGTAAAGCAGAGAATGCGTGAGGTTCTTTCAAAAATTAAGGACGGATCTTTTGCATCTAATTTTATGCAAGAGGCATTAGAAAAAAACTATTGCTTCAAAGAAGAAATCAAAGAAAAATTTACAAATTCGGAGTTAGAAAAAGCAGGGCAAAAAGTCGTTAATCTTTTGAAGAACTTGAAGTAATTTTTTCTGTAATAACCGAAGAAACAACTGCCCCGTTAATGTTTAACGCCGTTCTTGCCATGTCTATTATTGGCTCAATTCCTGCAAGTAATGTTATTATAGCAAATGGCATTTCAAAAACTGACAGGCTTGCAATTGCAGCAAAAATAGCTCCTCCTCCAACTCCAGCAATGCCAAACGAGTTCACCGTTACAACCAAAATTAGGTATAAAATAAAATTAAGGCTTGAAATTTCAACGCCCATTCCCGCACCAACCATTGCAACAAGCATTGCAGGATAAATTCCAGCACATCCGTTTTGACCTACAATTGAGCCAAAAGTTGCTGATATAGTTGCATTGTGAGGTGAGATTTTTAGCTTTTCCACTTGCGTTTTAATGTTTAAAGGAATTGTAGCGCTGCTAGATCGGGAGAAGAAACCAAAAGTTAGTAGTTCGGAGATTTTATTATAGTAAGATATTGGATTTATTTTGAATATTGAAAGTAAAAGTCCGTGAAAAATAAACATAATAAAAATTGCAAGATATGAAATTAAAACAAAGTTCAGTAATTTTAAGACCGAAGCAACGTCTAAATTCATAGATATTTTTGCAAAAAGACCAAGCACTCCATATGGTGTGATTTTTAAGGCAAATTCAACTAAAGTCATTAGAATTTTATATATTATTTCGACTATAGATTGAAATTTTATAGCATCATTTGGAGATGATTTTTTTAGAGAAAGATATGCAAGCCCAATAAAAAAGAAAAAAATTACAACTGATGTCAAGGAGACGCTTCTTGCACCAGTTAAATCAGCAAAGGGATTTGTTGGTATGAATTCTATTATCATTTTGTCAAAAGGCTTTTTTAGTAGATATTCACGATTATTTAATGCTTGAATTACTGTTTCGTCTAATATGATTGTTGTAAGAGATGACAAATCGGGCTTGAATATAATAACCGAAAGAACGCCTAAAAGTGCGGAAACGGCAGTCATGATTAACAAAATCAATACTATAAAAATTGGAGATTTAAGACCTTTATCTTTTTGACCAATCTTGACGAAGGCAAGTAAAATTGCAATGGAAACAACAGGATACGTGAGCATTTGTAAGAATCTTAGATATATTGCTCCCAGCATTCCAAATAAACTTGAAGAAATTTGCAATGAAAAAATATTTAATATTTTGAACCAAAACGCCTACAATGGCACCTAAAAATATTGCAATTATGTTTCTTTTAGAGCGAGAAAGACCTAGTATTTTTGTCCATACTAATAAAATAAGAAAGGTCAAAAAAAGTAAAGTCGAGAAGAACATACTTAGTAGAAGATAGATTTTTTGAACATTTTCCCTTCTTCTCCATTTAGTAACCTTTTTATATTATCAGTATGCCTTAGACAAAGCAAGAAAGCAAAGCCGAGGTTAAAAATAAGCATATTATGATTTTCATTAAATGCAAATTCAAAGGCGGAGAATGGCAAAAGTAATAAGGACATCATAATAGATGCAAGCGAGACATAACCAAATAATATTAAGAATACTCCAAAGATTCCAGCCGCTAAAAAGCCTAGCTTTAAATTAAGTGCGAATAAAACGAGAATTGTTGTTGCAACACCCTTACCTCCTTTGAACTTTAGGTAAATAGGGAATATATGCCCTAAAATTGCGATAAATCCGATTAAGTATTCAAAGCTTGTTGATGTGTTGGTAAAAAATTGTTTGTACAATAAAATTGGTATTGCTCCTTTTAATCCATCTAATAAAAACGTAGAAATGCCAGCTATTTTACCGCAGGTTCTCATTACATTTGTTGCCCCAATGTTTTCAGACCCTGTTTTTCTTATATCCTTTCCATAAAAGATTTTACCTATTAACAAACCAAAAGGAATGGCAGAGAATAAGTAAGTGAGGATTAAAGAGGCAATGTTATTTAACATTTTTAGGGAAGAATTTTTCTTTAATTTTAGCAGCCTTACCTTTTAGGTTTTGTAGATAGTAAAGTTTTGCCCTTCTAACCGCACCTCTTCTGACAACTTTTATTGACTCGATGCTCGAAAGGTAATACATGAATATCTGCTCAATTCCTTCACCTCCAGCACCAATTCTTCTAACGGTAAAGGAGCTTCTAGATGATTTATTAGACTTTGCAATGCAAACACCTTCGTAGTATTGAGTTCTAAAACCAGAAACATCAGCGATTTTAATTCCTACATTTATTGTGTCTCCTATTGCAAAGGTTTCAAATTTAGACGCATCTCTACTAGAGCTAACGTTTGCGATTGTCTTTTTTTCAAATTTTTGAAGAAGGTTCATAAAAATACCTAAAAATACATAATAATGATTACATTTAAGCAAATAAAAACTAATTGTCAAGTATTTTTTAAAAAAATCTTGATTAATTATATATTTTAGGTTAAAATTGGGCGTAAAGTTAAGTTTGTATTAGTTGGTTTATGACACAAAAAGCAAAAGTGACTTCAGCCTTAAAGCTTGCAATTTTAAGGTTAAAACAAGTTCCTGTTTTACAATTTGAAAACGCAGAAGTTATTTATATGGGGGAAAAAAGATGTGCATATAAAGAAATTTTAAACAAATTTATGGAGATTTACAACGCAAAAACACTTGAAATTCCAAGTTTTTCTTCATCTTTGGAAGCAATTTTGAAGTGCAATCAATGGTTTGTGGCTATCAAAAAGTGTCCTCACTTGAAACATCAAGAAAAAAAGAGTTTTAGGGGCATCTTTTACCTTACCTTAGGAAAGTTGTCAGGTTTTGATGCTTTAGCGGAATTTGAAGGACGTAAAAAAAATGATGACGAATGTATGAATTTTGGCAGAGAGATAATTTCTATTTTAGTTCACGAAAATACTTCCCCCCAAAAAAATACCCCAACAATTTGGAGTGTTTAAATATTTTTTTTAAAAAAAGCTTGACAAATAAATTTTATATTGCAAGTTGAAGTTGCAAAAAGTAATTTTAATGCTATGACAACAAACAACAAAACGCAAGAAAAATTAACTGATGC
This sequence comes from Candidatus Deianiraeaceae bacterium, assembly GCA_044370655.1. GTDB lineage: Bacteria > Pseudomonadota > Alphaproteobacteria > Rickettsiales > Deianiraeaceae > CAZFPN01. The sequence continues at coordinate 6,383 of JBILVD010000051.1, forward strand.
AGAAAAAAATGAGAAAGATGAGAAACATTCTGGGAAAGGAAATTTTGGAAACCCCGAACAACATTCAAAAGCAGGAAAAGCGGGCAGTGAGGCAAGAAAAGATGAGACAGGGCATTATAAAATCTCTGAAGAAACGCATAAAAAACTAAGTGAAGCAGGTAAGAAAGGTGGGGCTCACTCGCACAGAAATAAAGAAGAAAAGGAAGAGAAGAAAGACTAAAGATATGCGGGGTTGATTTTAACCCTGTATTTTTTTCTCAACTCATCTAAGTAGCTGGAAAGTAGGTCGTCCTTCTCCTTTTCTGTCAAATGCTTAATTTTATCCTGTAAATCTTGATTTGAAATTTGATTTTCATTTATATCAATAATGTCAACTACCTTTACTATAACAAATTCATCATCATTCTTAGAGATAAATGGAAGCAATATCTCTCCCTTTTGTGCTATAAAAATTGACTTTAGCTGTTCTGTTGAAATAAAGTTAGAGGTTGAATTGGTGGCGATTGTTAGCTTTTCTCCTTGAAATTGAGATGACGATGTTAGCTTTTCTCTTAAATTATTTGCTTTTATTAAAGCCTCGTTTCTTGCTCTTTCGTGTTTAATTTCTCGCAATACATCGTCTCTTACGCTTTCAAGATTTTTAAAAGATTGAGGCTTGATTTCTTCCACTTTATATGCATAAAACTCGCAAGGTTTGGACTTGACAATTTTTGCATAATGTGTGTCTGTGTCGCTAATTATAAGGCTTGAAACATTTTCTGGCAACGGAGATGGTTCGCCTTCTTTAATGGTTAAAGTGGTTGTTGAAGAGATGTTTTTAATTGCATTTTCTAAACTTTCTCCACTTTCCATTTCTTCGCTTAATTTTTGGGCAATTTTTTCCACATTCGTGCAGGAATTTGTTGCTTTTAGGCTTTGTGCAATTTTTGCTTTTACGCTTTCAAATTTTGGAGCTTTAGAAGTTGATATAAAATCTAATTTTAAGATGTGATACTGCCCATTTGAATAAAATATTGGAGAAATATCATTTTTAGATAGGAGAGGAATTGTATTTGCAAAGTCGCTTTCAAGGTCGCTATAATTTACATTTTTAAAATATATTTCATTTTCTTTCAATCCTAGAGATTTTTTTGCAACATCTACAAATGTAACCCCTTCTTTTGTAATTAAATCCTCAATTTTTTTTGCTTCGGTGATTGAAGAAAATGAGAGTTTATAGAAGCTTACTTTTTGGTTTTTGTATAGATATTGCCTATTGTATTCTTTTATTAGATCTTCATTTTTGATGAAGTCTGAGTTTATAGTTTCTGTATTAATTTTGGCAATTAAGATGCGTTTTTCTTCTTTTGTTGCATATTTTTCAAGATTTTTATTGTAATGATTTAAAATTTCTTGTTCGGTAATTTGGATATTTTTAGGCTCTTCAAACTTAAGTTTGCGAAACTCAATTTTACGTTTTTGCCTTTCTTCCGATATTCTCTTTTTCGCTACATTTTCTAGGAATGTGGTTTCATTTAAAGTTAGAATGTGAATTAAAAATTGAGAGCTTAAGTTTGATATTTGGTCGTTTATATAGGATTCTTCAGTTATTCCCATTTGAGATATGAATGTTTTATAGAACTTTTCATCAAAACCACCTTCTACTTTTTGAAATTGAGGGTGATTTAGAATGTAGTAATTGATGGTGTTTTTATTTATTATAATTCCATTATCTTCAAGTGCCTG
>JBILVD010000052.1:0-8015 GCA_044370655.1 Candidatus Deianiraeaceae bacterium
ATAAAATTCTATCTGTTAGTCATAAAGTTTATGTATTTAATCGTTTTATCAGAAAAGGAATGGTAAAGGAACTGAAAAGGAAAAATTTGATATAATAAATTTTATATCTCTACTGATGGATACCGCATTATTTTTCATCAACAAAACAATAATGAAAAGTTAAAACCTTGATTTTAAAGGCTTACAAGCTGGTGCCACAGACAGGATTTGAACCTGCGACCTACTGGTTACGAATCAGTTGCTCTACCGGGCTAAAGCTACTGTGGCGTCAAACTTAAATAAAATTAAATTTTGAATTTTGCAAGAAATTTTTAAGATTTTTCAATAAAATGCTTGACTTTGAAATTGAATTGTAATTAGATACTAAAATGTAAATATTTTTCAACTTTTATGATAAATCGTAATAATTTAAATAGTAGTAATTTAAATAATTGGAATATTCAAAAACTGGTATATGCGTTTCTCTCTGGTAGTACGTGTCTGATTACTTCTCTTGTATCTGGCACGCCTGCGAATATTGTTTCTGGCGTATTTTCTATATTGTCTTACTCTGCTGGGTTATATTGCGGTTGTACTGCTTACAAACAATGTAAGAATAATCGAGTTGAAAGTGATGAACCTCCTAAATACGAAGATGCGACAAAAGGACCAAATAAAGCTGGAATAGAGCAACCGATGAGTTATGAGAAATATATGGAATATGAAAGAGGGCAGCAAGGTGTTGGATCAAATGGTTGTGGGATTTAAGTTTTCAACTACCAAGTCAAAACGAGATATGAAGATGAGGGGGAATACTGCTCTACTTCTCCTGTTTTGAACCTTGAAAAGAAGATTTTTCCCTTTACTCTAAGGTCAACTTGTTTTATGTTTTTGTCTAAAATTTGGTTTTGAGTAATGAGATTTTTGAGTATCGTTATGGCTTCTTTTGTTTCATTTTCGGGTAAGTTAACGAGAATTTTGTTTTTTAATACAATATCAAAACGATAGCCAAAAAATGAGATAAATTGCGTCACCTGCTCTAGCAAGCCTTCGGATTCAATCATAGCGTGAAGCTTGAGGGCGTCTTGAATGTTAAAGTCCCCTAGAATGATTGGTATTTTTAGCCTAGAATCATTGAATTTTACTATATCGCCAGATTTAGTTATAGAATAGAAGGTGTTTGTTTCTGCCTCCCAAAAACGCATGATTAGAGGCTTTTCTTTTATATGGACAAACATTTTGTTGGGTAAGGACCGCTTAATTCCAACAAAATCAATTACTGGATTTTGCATTAACGATTGAGTGATTTTAGATTCGCTATTAACTAAAGTTACGTCATCAAAAGAAACGTCTGTGTTGTAAATATGGGATAAAACCTCATCGGTAGAAACAAGCTTATTGCCTGATATTTCAATCACTTGCACTTTTCCAAAAATTGCGTCGTTGACCTGCTCAAAAAAAACACGATAATGGCTTGGAAAGAGGTGATATAGCTTTTCAAAATGCCAAATTATGATTATAAAAGCAGTTAAAATCACTAACACAAAAACCTTGAAAAAAAAGGAAAATTTGATTTTTTTTTGATTTTTTCGCCTTTGTTTCATTTGCTTCATTTGTTTCGTAAATAATGAGTTATGTGTATCCATTTTTGCGAATAAATGTGTTTAGTATTTCGTCTTTTGAGTTATCCATTTCTTGCGGAGTGCCAATCCAATGAATTTTTCCGTCAAGAAAAAACACTATTCTGTCTGCAACGATTTTTGCACACTCAATATCGTGCATAATTGAAATTTTAGTAACGCCTTCTTCGGTGCCAACGCTTCTTATTAGATTGCTTATTTTGAGTGATGTTAATGGGTCAAGCCCGCTTGTTGGTTCATCGAAGAAGATAATCTCGGGGCTTCCCATAAGACATCTTGCAATTGCAACTCGTTTTTGCATTCCTCCTGAAATATCGGAGGGGTATAAATATGCAACATCTTCTTTTAAGTCAACTTTTTCAAGCATTTTTTTAGAGAGATTGATTGCCTTCTCCTTCTTCATTCCGTCGTTTTCAATTGCAGTTATGCAAATGTTCTTCCACACGGGGTAGGAGTCGAAAAGGGCATTTAATTGAAATAAAAAGCTGATTTTTGGCTTTTGATTTGAAGAGGTGATTTCTATCTCGCCTGATGTTTTTTCTAGCAAGGATGCTAAAATCTTGAGAAATACGGTTTTTCCGCAACCAGAACCTCCAAGTATAACTATCGATTCGCCTTTGTATATATCCAAATTCACTCCTTTTAGGACGGACTTTTTGTCAAAATTTTTTACGAGATTTGAAACTCTTATCTTAACTTCTTTTTGCATGTTTTTTTATATTTTCAAACATTGGAATGAAGTCTTCGCTTACGATTGTTCTTTCTGGGTGGGGCATCATTCCTAAAATGTTGTAATTTTTGCCCCCGATAATTCCCGCTATAGAATTTTTAGAACCGTTGAAGTTTTCATTGTAAGTAAAGGCTATTCTGTTTTCATCTTCAAGCATTTTTAAAGTTTTGCTATCGGCTGTGAACATTCCGTCTCCATGAGCCACCTGCACTTTTAAATTTTGCTTTAAATTTTGTGTAAAAATGCTGTCTTTATTGGCTTTGCTAATTGTGATTTCTTTGCAAACAAAATGCCCGCATTTATTTGGAAGCAAAGCCCCTGGGAGAATTTTTGCTTCTGTTAAAATTTGAAATCCGTTGCAAATCCCGATTGTAATGCCTCCATTTTCTGCAAAGTTTCTAATCTCATTCATAATTTTGCTTCTAGCCGCAACAGCACCAGACCGAAGATAGTCTCCATAACTAAAGCCCCCTGGTAAAAAGCAAATTGATGTATCACTTGGGAGGCTTTCTTCGTGCCAAATTAGGCTTGCCTCAAAACCAAATTTTTTTAGAATATCTCTAGCCTCTTTATCGCAATTAGAGCCAGGAAAAACAACAACCGACGCCTTCATTTTTTTATTACTTTTGTATAGATTTTAAAGTCATAAAAAATAAAAAGCAAGAAAAAAATTACATCTTCTTGGATTTATTTTTTATTCTTATTGAAATTATATTTAGAGTCATTGTTGCGATGAATAAAAATAGGGAAAGGGCAAACACAGAAAGGGTTTTGACGCTTTCAAATGATGTATCCCCCGTTAGTAAATGGACGATTTGCACTGTTATTGTGGTTGAAGGTTGTAGGGGGCTAAAGGTCATATTTGCAACAATTCCACAGGTTAAAAGGACTATCATCGTTTCCCCCAAAACTCTAGAGACGACGATTATAAGTGTGCTTATTATTTCTGGCAAGGATATTGGAATTATGAGCTTTTTTACGGTTTCAAAAGTTGTAAGACCCATAGCGATTGATGCGTCTTTCAAGGTTTTTGGTATTGCGGAGAATGCGTCGTCGAGAAGAGTTGCAACATATGGTATCATCATCACTCCAATTGCAATTCCTGGAATTATTATGCTTTCAATTGATATATAAACACCGAATGTGCTTGCGAAATATACTATTTTTGGTGCAAGAAAAAACGCCCCGATGAAGCCATAAAATATACTTGGGACACCTGCTATAATTTCAAAAATGGATTTTAGGATAAATCTTGTTCTTTTGGATTTTATATACTCTGAGAGATTAATTGCGATTAAAAGACCGAATGAAAAGGCTACAATTATAGAAAATAAGGTTATGTAAAGAGTGTTTATTACGAGCGGTATTATCCCGAATGAGTTTTCTAGGTCAAACTCGTAGTTTTCCGGAATCCAGCTTGTTTTTAGAAAGAAGTTTGCAAGCCCAACTTGCTCAAAAAATAGATATGAGTTAATGAAAATAGAGTAAAAAATTAGACCTACCGTAATGATTGAAATGATGGAAAATAAAAGGAGGTTCATCTCTATACAATAGTCTACGATTTTTGTGATTGCGTAGCCTAAAAGTTCAAATCCTTTGCAGAATAAAAATATGCAAATTGAAGTGTAAATGACAAAAAAGGATAATATGAAATGGACTTGTTCATCTAGTAAAAATCTTATTAGAGAGTGTAAAATTATGAAAAGTATAAAAAGACCGTAGAAGTAAAATCTTTTAGGGACTAAATAAGTTGATGTGAGATGTTGCTTTAATTTGTGATAAAACCTCTTAGAGAATATTATGCAAGAGGTTATAAAAATTATAAAGGACAAAAAAAGTGCCATCTCTCGAAGCTTTAGTTTACAGGGGTTTAGGTTATACGGCTAACTTTCTTCTCCCGTGTCTTCTTCTCCTCCTGATGACATCTTTACCGCTTTTTGTAGACATTCTTACCAAAAAACCGTGAGTTCTAGCTCTTTTTACCTTTGAAGGTTGGTATGTTCTTTTTGTAGTCATAGTGTTTATTATAATGTAGTAATTGAAATTAAAAAGTTAAAGTAAATAAATGTAAAAAATACAAAAGTAAAGAAAAAAATGTTAAAAGCGATAAATAAAGTTTTTAACACTATTCTTTTGTGGTGAGATTTTACATAATCTAGCAAAATAGCATTAAACCTAAGGTATGCAATGGAAAGTGCCGAAACCATAAGCAGTGCTAGGGCGGATATATTTAAAAGATTGACAAAGAATAAATCAATGTAAAATGGCATTTTCGTAAGCTTGTATGAAAGAAGTAGATAGAAAAAGACGTAAAGTGCGGTTGGCACGAATATGATTTTTGCAAATTTTTCTACAATCCAAGCTTTTGAACCAGCATCAGATTTGGTATACACGCCAGCAAATTCCATAAAAAATCAAATAAAATAATACTAATAAAGAACGCAAAACTTTTAAAAGTCAAGTAAAAAATTTAATCTTCATACTCCTCATCGGACTTGTAGTTTAATTTTTTAGATGAGCTTAAATCTTCGTCGTCTTCATCTTCAAAATCGTCCTCTCTAAAGTCCTCTTTTCTAAAGGTTCTTTCAGTATATTCAGGCTCTTTTATGGGCTCTACAAAAGGAGAGGTTAGGCTTTCCATTAAGTCTTCAAAACGGAGTTTGCCTTGCCTTATCTCCTCCATTGCTATCATAATTGCGTGGTTTTTAGCACTATCAAAGCCTTCAATTAAAGGTTTGGAACCGCTAATAATTGCCCTAGCTCTCTGAGAGGCGTAAAACACAAGGTCGTATTTACCTGTCATTTGGGGCAAAACACAGTCCTCAGATGTGATTTTTGTTCTTGCTATTTTGTCTGTCATAATAATAATTAACTTTTCTTTAAAAAACGGATTGGTTCTGCGGAATTTCTTCCAGAAAATGAACCGTGTTTTGGCAACTTACCGTTTTGTATATCACGAATTATATTCAAGGTTGTTTCAATTGTCAAGTCCTCATAATAATAATCGTTAATTTGCATCATTGGGGCGTTGGAGCATGCCCCTAGGCACTCAACTTCAAGTAATGTGAAGAGACCATCTTTGGTTGTCTCACCTAGTTCAATTTTAAGCTCGGTTTTGAGTGTTGTGATGAGGTCTTTACTTCCTCTAAGCATGCAGGGTGTTGTCCCGCAAACTTGAAGCACGAATTTGCCAACTGGTTCTTTATAATACATAGTGTAAAATGTTGCAACTTCCTTAACTCTTGTAACTGGCATTTCAAGAATGGTTGCGATTTCAAGCATAGAATGGGGAGATACCCAACCTTCTTGTGCTTGTGCTATATAAAGAAGCTCCATCACGGCAGATTGTGCCCTACCTTGTGGATATTTAGCGATTGCTTTTTTTGCTTTCTCTAGGTTTTCTTCGTTAAATTTAAACATAAATTTATTTATTATTTTCAAACTCTATTAGTATGTCTCCAATTGAAACTGCTTGCGATGGCTTCACAAGAACTTTTTTTACGATTGTTTCAAAATCAATTGTTATTAGGTTCTCCATCTTCATTGCTTCAATTGTGATTATTGGGGTTCCAGGTTTAATTACGTCCCCTTCTTTTGTATGAATGTGGACAACTAAACCTGTGATTGGGGCTTCGAGTTCCTTCATTTTTCCCCCTGATGCAAAATTGTTTTTGCAAATTTCATAAAAGCCTGCGATTTTTGCGTTTCTGATGAATACTTCCTTCATCATTCCATTGTAAGCTAGTTTAAAGCTGGAGAAATTATTGCTTAACACTTTAACATAAAACTCTTTTTCGCCTTCTGTTATTTTTAATACTTTTGTATTTGGGGCATATGAGTAGGTAAAGTCGTATTCTTGGTTGTTAAATTTTACGAAAAATCTGTTTCCGTTTATATATTCTAAGTGAAGCTCGGTGTTGATTTTACTGCCGATGAATACTTCATAGTCTTTTATTTCGTGGGTTTTTCTATGAGCTGGATTTTTGAAAGCTCCTGATATATTATGAAGTTTTGCGTTGTTTCTAAAATGTAAAATAAGGCTTGCGAAAGATACAACACGGAGCATTTCGTCGTTAATGATGACGCTATCGTAGGAAAAACCGTCTTTATATTCTTCTTTAATGAATGAGGTTGATATATTGCCTGATTTAAACCTCTCGTGCTTTAAAATTTCTTGCAAAAATAGTATGTTATTCTCCACACCTTCTACTACAAGTTGATTTAAGGCTTCTATATTTTTATTTAATGCTTCTTCTCTAGTTTTGCCATATGTTATGAGCTTTGCTATCATTGCGTCATAAAAAGGGCTGATGGAAAAACCAGGAGCGACGCCTGTGTCCATTCTAATGCTCCCATCTGATGGAATTTTTGGCTCAATATATGTGGATATTCTACCAACTGATGGCAAGAAACCACGTGAAGGGTCTTCTGCGCAAATTCTAGATTCAAAGGCGTGTCCTTTAATTTCAACATCTTCTTGCGTGAACCAAAGCTTCTCCCCTTGTGCTATTCTTATCATTATCTCCACTAAGTCAAAGCCTGTTACAAACTCGGTTACGGGGTGCTCTACTTGAAGCCTTGTGTTCATTTCTAAAAAGTAAAATTCACGGTTTTGAGAGACGACAAACTCAACTGTTCCAACTGAATCATACTTCACGGTTTTAGCTAGAGATACGCACTGTTCATACATCTTTTTTCGCATTTCAGGAGTTACGAAAGAACTTGGAGCCTCCTCTATTATTTTTTGATTATTTCTTTGAATTGAGCATTCCCTCTCCCCTAAACAGACAACATTTCCGTGCTTATCTGCCACAACTTGAATTTCAATGTGACGGGGGTTTTGAATGTATTTTTCCATAAATATGCGGTCATCTCCAAAGTTTTTTAATCCTTCGTTTTTTACCGAGGCTAGAAGAAGCTCCATTTCGCTGTCTTCCATTACAATTCTAATGCCCTTGCCCCCTCCCCCTGCTGATGCCTTAAGCATTACGGGATAGCCAATTTCTTTTGCAAGGCTGATTGCGTGATTTACGTCTTTTATTACGTCTTTAGAGCCAGGAACGGTGCTTACTCCTGCATTTATAGCTGTTATTTTAGATGTGATTTTATCTCCCATTGCGTCAATTGCTTTAGAGTTGGGGCCCACGAAGGTTATTCCTTCTTTTTCAAGACCTGCAACAAAATCTGATTTTTCTGATAAAAAGCCATACCCAGGATGAACTGCGTCTACTCCTGACTGCTTTATTGTTTCCATTATTTTTGGTATGTTAAGATAGCTTTCACTTGCTTGAGAAGCTCCAAGAAACATTACAGAATCTGCCATTTTTACAAAAGGAGCAAAGGCATCTGCATCGGAGTGAACGGCAACGGTTTTAACTCCCATTTTCTTGCAAGTTCTTATTATTCTACAGGCAATTTCACCTCTATTCAAAACGAGTAAAGTCTTTATTTTTCGCTCCATTTCCATTCAAAAAATTACGTCAGTTAAAAAGAGTTTAAACGATGTTTTATAATTTGCAAGAAAAAAATATTGATAACTTAGGCATTGGGCATTGTCAAAAAACAGCAGACATTAAGAAATAACAGATATAGCGTTAGCTATATCTGTTTAAATCTTTATGAAAGAATGTTTATTTTGCAAATCATCCAATCTTGTTAAGAATGGT
>JBILVD010000053.1:0-7857 GCA_044370655.1 Candidatus Deianiraeaceae bacterium
ACATTAAGTTTTGCTTATGTTTGTTTTGCATCAATATAAAAGTCTTCAAATCCTCCTTGTTTGAAATATCCAAAATCCCCTTTTTAAAAGGCTTAAGTCTACTTTGATGAATTTCTAAAAGCAAGTCATCAAAAAGCTCATTCACACCTAATTTTTCAATCAAATCAAGCATTTTTGAAGAATTTACATAACTTTCAAATTTAAACCCCGCTTTTACCAAAACCTCATTTATTTTAAACTCCCCAAAATAAACATTCTTTTTTCTACTAGAAGAAGGCTTAAAATTCTTCCAAAAGTCTAAAAAAGACCTATCTTTGATCACATTTTGCTTAAAAAAAATAAAAAAACTGGCAATATGATGAATTTTTTTCTCATTAAATGGGATATAATCCGTCATGCCCCAAAAATCACATTTCACATTTTCCATCTCCTCAAAAACCTCTCGCAAGGCAAATAAAGGACCGATAACACTATCATTTGCCAAAAGTATGCTTTCTGCAATTTTATAATGCTCTAAAATGGAAATCTTAAAACATGAAAAATCTGTGCCAAAATTCTCTTTTTGCGTAATTTTATAACACAATTCTTTTAATCTCACCAAATCACATTCGCTTAAAGGGGCAGTTGAAACGAGATGTATGCTAAAGCCGTTTTGCTTTAAATCATGCAAATAATTCCAAGTAGAACTCTTAATTCCACTTAGGGCAAAAGAGCAAAATATACACAATTTGCCATTAAATTCAACATCACCTTGAGTAACTTCAAGATTTTCCTGCTTAAAAACCCTCTTAACTTTATGAAAAAAATCCAAGAATATACTTTTAAGAGAAAGTTTTAAACTCTCTATCTCATTTTTTAATGTCATAAAACTGATTTATATCCATAAAGTTTATGTCCTTAAAATTTGTCAACCTCAAACACACTGTCAAACATATCAAAAATATTGGCAAACAGAACTAATTGTTTTAAATTTTCGTCTCCCTGCTAACAACCTTTCCAAGTAATAACAATGCAAGTATATTAGGGAATACTATCGCAAAAACCATAGCATCTATAATTCTTATCATCACTCCAAAGGAAACAAGACCAGAAACTGCAATTAAAACAAAGAAAAACAACTGATAAATCCTCATCATAAGATTACTTTTTGAAATCTGCATCAAGCTAGACTCTGCGTAAAAATACCAAGCAATTATTGTTGTAAATGCAAATAAAAAGGTTATTACAAAAAGCACGATTGGAAACAAGTTATGAACGCTTTCAAACATTCTGCTTATCATTAAAATGCCATTTTCTTTTTTTAAATGACTTGCAGTTGAAAGAACGGCAACGCTATTTAATGTTATAAAAATAAAATTGGTAACAAAAGGACCCGCCATCGCAAGCAAACCCTCTCTAGTTGAATTATCGTTTTGAGACTTACCATGCAAAAAACTCACAGTTCCAAGACCCACCTCCGTTGAAACAACCACACGAGTTAAAGAGACTATTAAAACTCCAATAATTCCACCCATAATAGATTGAGGATTAAATGCCTCATTAAAAATAAGTGCAATTGTAGAAGGAATTGCCTTGATGTTTAGTGCTAAAATCAATAAAATAGCAACTATATAAACAAGAGACATTATAGAAACCGCACTTTCCATCGTGTGAACTATTCTCTTCAACCCTCCAAGAATAACAAAAAGGCTAACCCCCGCAAGTGCGATAGAAAAGGCAAAAACCCCCAATTTACTTCCTTTAAAAAACAAGTGTCCCGCAATTTCCGCTAATGGATTTGCCTGCATAATAAAAGCCCCAACCGCCCCTAATAAAATTGAAATTACATAAAAAACAAACAAAAACTTAGAGAGCTTTTTTGAATATCCCTCCTTCGTAAGCCCATTTTGTATGTAAGCATATGGACCATAGCTAGAAATTATTCCATCTTTTTCCTTAGTTCTAAAGAAATGACCCAAAAAAACCTCGGCATATCTAAGAGGCATAATTAAAAAGCCAATCACCAACATCCAAAAAACCGCCCCCGGCCCTCCAGAATAAAGTGCTGCCGCAACACCAGAAATGCTTCCAACCCCCACGCAACCAGAAATTGCTGAAAGAAATGCGGCTTTTGATGTCACCGCTTTGCTTCCATCCTCTTCTTTTTCTTTTTCAAAGAAGATTTTTACTGACGTGCCAAGTTTTCTAAAATTTATAAACTTAAGCGAAATTGTAAAGTATAACGCTCCAATTAAAACAACAAAAATTGCAAGTGGCAAGTTATACCCCGCAAAAGAAAGCATATTAAAAAAGACTATATTCTCTAAAGCGCTTGCTAATGTCTCAAAAAAGGTTTCTACTGTGTTTATCATAAAAAATTATAAGATTTGTGTTTTATAGTTAATTTAACGATGTTAAGAGAAAAATTATACTCCGAGGGAGTCAAGTAGAAAGCCAAGTGGACGTTTAAACTCAAAACATTTTTTAAATATAATAAAATCAAGCATTTTACTAACCCCAACTTTGAAAGCCCCAAACTGAAGAGTAAGAACGTAATTCATAATAAAATATTTAAAAAACAATGCTTAAGTTTAATAAAAGAAAAAAATCTTTTGTCAAGGTTTTTTTGTAAAAAATGGTGATTTTGGATTTGGTTGTATTTTTCAACCTTGCATTTTTGGTGGGGGGAGTTTTTATGGCTTAGTTATGCGGTTTTTGAATTTTTATCAAAAATATCCATAATACACGACATCTTTTTTTTGAGTTGCCTTGAAAAAATTTGGCAAATTTTCTTATTATGATTTAAGAATGCTTGGGGTGTAAGCAAAAAGTGAAAAATAAATGAAATTTATTTTAAAGATTAATACTTTCCGCTAAAATTTGCAACAATCTTTCCATAAAGTAAGCGAAATTTTAAATATTATTTGCTATAATGCTTATTAATTTGTTAGGATTTGCAAGACTGTTACTTTGTATCAATTGGTAAATTCTCCTCTTTGCAACAAAGATATTATTTCTTTTTAATCTTGGATCTCTACCTACTGTTGCAAGGTTAAAACTATAAATACTTCCTTTTTGAAGGTAAAATATGCCAAAAATATCATTTTGTATTGTGGTGTCATTTGTGCATTCAATATAAGTTTTCTTCTTTTTATAAATCAAATTAAAACTTCCTTTAATATTAAATGTTGAAATTTTTATATTTTCAGCTTGCAATCCTGCCTCAATTTCAAGCGCCATAAAACCATTATAATTATGAAAATTTTTAACATCAATAACATCTTTTCTTAAACCGCCTTTAGAGTAAAATGATTTATTTGATTTTAAGCTAAAAAGTTCTGTTTCGTACATATTCATACCTTTTTCAAACGGAAAAGAGAATTGTTCTAAATCTTTAGAGGATATGATAAATTCAATTTTGCATTCCGCATTCAATGAAGCAAATTTTTGAAAAATATCACTTTTATTGGTATTCTCTATTTCTTTTAAAAACATATCCGTTAAATCGCCAGTTTTTGGATTATTTTCTATGAAATCAGATTTAACTGACGCATAAATCATATAAATATCAGATTCTCTTGCACTTCTTTTTATGGTATTGAATTGTTCTTCGGTAAGTCCTATCCATCTATCTCCTTCATCAGTATTTTTAATTTCTATAAAAATTTTTGGTTTCCTTTTAATTTCATCTTCAACAATATAAGCAATATCAGGATCATCTTGAACCTCAGAATTGCTTTTTACATCAAAATCTAAAATATATTTCTTATTTTTATTTGTCTCGGTTAAAATTTTTTCCACGCCAATTTCTGTTAATTTACCAAGTGTAAATGCGTCTAATATGGCACCAAGACCTCTAGGTTCACTCGTTGTTCTGCCTGTTGTATTTTTGGAAGGATCTATATAATATTTTGCTCCAAAATCAAATACCCTTTTAAAATCCTCAAATGTTAATTTATAATAATTTGCATTCATAATTCTTACTATTATTTAAAGTGTTTTTTATGCTTGTTGCGATACTTGAAACAACGGGAACTGACACCGAATTTCCAATTTGTTTGTAAAGAGCAGAATCGGTTAAACTTGATGGCAATTTAAAGTTAATTGGGAAACCTTGAAAATTAGCACATTCTCTAGGAGTAAGCTTTCTAATGCCTTTACTATCAAGTAAAATTGGCACATTATGCCCCCCCATTCCCATATTTGCTGTAAGCGTGGGGCAGACATTTGTTTTGTTTTCTCTAACATACTGTCTTCTCCATTGGTATAAAGTATTTTGTTTGGTAATGTCTTTTGAAACTCTGTTAAAAAGTGGCTTGTTATTGTAATAATATTTATGCTCTACTTCTGGAACAAAGCAATCTTGAATTTGTTTATTTAATTCAAAACCTTTAGGAAACTCAAAATCCACATTCTCCCTAAATGCCACGATGTATATTCTCTCCCTATTTTGAGGAACTCCAAAATCCCTTGCATTAAGCACTTTATGATAAACGAAGTATCCCATATTTTGGAGGGTTTTTTGAATTATTTGAAAGGTTCTGCCTTTATCGTGATTTTTAAGACCTTTTACATTTTCAAGAAATATCACTTGCGGTTTATGAAAAGATGCAATTCTTACTACATCAAAAAAGAGAGTGCCTCTTGTATCTTCAAAGCCTTTACGAAGCCCAGCAATTGAAAAAGCCTGACATGGAAAGCCTGCAAGAAGTATATCAAAAGGAGGTATTTCCTCTGCTTTTATCAAGGTTATATCTCCTGCAGGTTCATGCTCGAAATTTGCCTGATATGTTATTTTTGCGTGCTTATCCCACTCGCTTGCAAAAACGCAGGTTAAATCTTCAAACGCTCTTTTAAAACCTAGCCTTATGCCTCCTATACCTGCAAATAAATCAATAAACCTCATTTATAAAGAAATTAGAAGTCTATATTCTTTGCAGTTAGGGCGTTTTCAACAATAAAATCACGGCGAGGCTCAACCACACTTCCCATCAAGATAGAGAAAATTCTGTCCGCCTCTTCCGCCTCATCGGTTGTAACTTTCAAGAGGGTTCTTGCGTTAGGGTCCAGAGTTGTTTCCCACAATTGCTCCGCGTTCATCTCCCCTAGCCCCTTAAACCTTTGAATGTAAAGCCCTTTTGCCCCTTCCGTTTTTACAATTTCTGCAAGCCTAAATGGAGTTTTAACCTCAAAGCTTAACTTATCTTTTTGCAAAATCACTGCACTTACAAAGGTTTCTGCCACATCTTTAAACATAGATGAAATCTTACGATATTCAGAGGAAGAAAGCATTTGCTCCGTTAAGTCAAAGCCTATATCAACCCCCCTAACCTTCTGTATTAATTTGATTTTTCCTTCCTCGCTCAAAGGCTCCACCTTCCAAGAGCTGTTTTCGTCCCTTTCAATAAAAGAGAGTTTTTCTGCCAACAACCGCATTTTCCCTTCCTCTGTATAATTTGAAGCATTAACTCCCGCTAAAAGTGAAGCTTCAATTATAGTTTGATTAAACATTTTGCCTGCCATTTCAATTTCCTCGTGAAGAGTGAGAGAAGCCTTGATAACACGCCTTAAATCCGCCCCCATAAGCACTCCTTCGTGAGTTTTTAGGCTTGTGTTTTGAATTGCATTGTCAAGAAGAAATTCAGCGTAGCTATCATTATCCTTCAAATAAACCTCACTTCCTCCTTTTTTTGCCTTATAAAGCGGAGGTTGAGCTATATATAAATATCCCCCAGAAATCACCTCGGGCATCTGCCTAAAAAAGAATGTCAAAAGTAGCGTTCTAATATGAGCCCCATCTACATCGGCATCTGTCATTATTACAATTTTATGATAGCGAAGTTTTTTAATATCAAACTCCTCCCTGCCAATTCCCGCTCCTAAGGCTGTAATTAAAGTTCCCACCGCTTCCGATGAAAGAATTTTATCAAAACGGGACTTCTCCACATTAAGAATTTTACCTCTAAGAGGGAGAACGGCTTGAAACTTCCTGCTTCTTCCCTGTTTTGCAGAACCACCAGCAGAGTTCCCCTCCACAATGAATAGCTCGGAGAGTGCAGGGTCCTTTTCTTGGCAATCAGAGAGCTTTCCTGGTAAATTTGCAACATCAAGAGCCGTCTTTCTTCTAGTTAAATCACGAGCTTTTTTTGCCGCCTCTCTTGCCCTTGCCGCCTCTTGAATTTTCTCTAGTATTTGCCTTGTTGTGTGCGGGTTTTCTTCAAGCCAACGAGAGAGTGTTTCAAACACCACATCTTCCACAACAGGGCGAACTTCGGAGGATACTAGCTTTTCCTTAGTTTGCGAGCTAAATTTTGGGTCAGGCACTTTAACAGAGACGATGTAAGTTAGCCCTTCACGAATGTCATCTCCCGTTATTTCAAGCTTCATTTTTTGCTCTTGAGAGTATTTAGTAATCGCCCTTGTTAAAGCTCCTTTAAAGCCCGCAAGATGAGTTCCTCCATCTTTTTGCTTAATGTTGTTTGTAAATGCAAGCGGATTTTCTGCGTATCCATCATTCCATTGCATCGCACATTCTGCTGTAATTCCGCCCTTTTCTCCTTTAATATAAACAGGAGGAGTGTGAAGTGGTGCTTTAGAGCTATCGAGATACTTAACATACTCAACAAGCCCTCCTTCATAAAAAAACTCCATGCTCTTCGTCTCTGCTCCCCTTACATCTTCAAATTCAATTCTAACACCCGAATTCAAAAAAGCAAGCTCCCTAAAACGGCTTTCAAGAGTTTGAAAGACAAAATCAGTTTTCGTAAAAGTCTGAGGAGAAGGAAGGAATGTAACTTCTGTTCCTTTCATGCCATTTGCCTCTCCTACAACAATTAAAGGAGCAACCGCAACTCCGTCTCTAAATTCAATAAAATGCTCCTTACCATCTCTCCAAATTTTAAGCTTTAGCCAAGTGGAAAGGGCATTAACAACAGAAACCCCAACTCCGTGAAGCCCTCCCGAAACTTTATATGAATTTTGGTCAAACTTACCACCTGCGTGAAGTTGTGTCATAATAACTTCAGCGGCGGAAACTCTCTCTTCTTTGTGAATATCAACAGGGATACCACGTCCATTATCTCTAACCGTGCAAGAGCCATCAGCATTTATTCTAACAAAAACTCTATCACAATGCCCAGCAAGTGCCTCATCAATTGCATTATCCATCACTTCATAAACCATATGATGAAGCCCACTTCCATCGTCTGTATCTCCAATATACATTCCAGGGCGTTTTCTAACCGCATCAAGCCCCTTTAAAACTTTAATGGAGCTAGAATCATAAGCATTTGTGTTTTTTTCTATCTCTGACATTTCTATTTAATAATATAATTAATTAAAGTAATCATAATTGACATCAAAATATTTATCAAGAGAAAAATCAAACTCGTTTTTCACTTTTTTTGCATACTATAAATAAAATACTTCCCACTTTAATGCAAAATTCTAAACACTCCACCTATTTACAATGAAGGTTTAAGTATGTTATAAATCATAAAAGATATAAGGCTTAAGTTATATATTACAAATCCTTAAGATACAATATACACAATTAATGTTTTCACAAAAGAGAGATACGAGATACAAATCAAATCTTTACTTTAGAGAGAGATGTGATATATACTACCAATCTTCCTCCTGTCATCTCCCTTAAGATTTGTATTATATTACAAATCTTTACTTAAGATACACAATTAATGTTTTCACAAAAGAGAGATGAGAGATACAAATCAAATCTTTACTTTAGAGAGAGATATGTGATATATACTACCAATCTTCCTCCCTAATTCAAAATCAAGCTTGTATATATTACTTTAGAAAGTTTAAACACTCCCCATTACCTAGCAAACCTCCCTCCCTCATCTCAAAATAAACACC
>JBILVD010000054.1:0-7814 GCA_044370655.1 Candidatus Deianiraeaceae bacterium
TATCTTCCCTTTGTTATTATAGTTTAAATCCTACAAAACCAAAGGTTGATTTAAATAGAATTGTGGCTTAAACGAAGTTGTGGTTATTAGATTTGGACGAAGAAGATAACCCCGTTTTAAGAGAGCATAAATACCTCAAATTCATTTCAAAGACTTTATTTGATAAATGTCAGGAAGTAAAATACAAAAGAGGACACAACAGATATAAAATTACAAAGCAACCTTTTACCTTCAAAGGACTTATAAAATGCAAGTGTTGTCATTGCAGTTACAGTCCTTACGTAAAAAAGGGATATACTTATATAAGACCGAACAATACAAAAACAAAATGCCGTGTTTGTAAAAATATAAGCGAAGATCTCGTCTTGAAAGATTTAGAAGCCGAATGGAAAAGGATTGAAATTCCAAAAGAAATTTTGGAAAAGAAGAGGGAGGAAATAAAGAAAGCTTTGGAAAGTGAGTTGAAAGATAAAAGTACTCTGGAATTAAATCTTAAATCCGACCTTGAAAAAGTAAAAAGCCAAATAAGAAATTGGAATTTAAGGTGTGCTGAAGATCTTTCCATTACAATGAAAGAAAGACAGGAGTTCCTTGAACCTTTAAAAATAAAAGAAACCGAGCTTGAACTTCAAATTCAGCACTTAAATAACGGTACTTACAAATTTGAAGTAACTTTAAACTCTTTACTTGATTTGGCAGCTTGCAGCTACAAATTATTCAAAATGTTCGAGAACTGAAGAAAAAAGAGAGATTTTGAAAATTATTTTCTCGAACATTTTCTTGGAGGGCAAAACACCGCTATTTTCCTATGCAAAACCCTTTGATTTGTTCTTGAAAAAGGAAGAGTTTCCCGAATGGAGCGGGTAGCGGGAATCGAACCCGCCTAGCTAGCTTGGAAGGCTAGAACTTTACCACTAAGCTATACCCGCAAGCATAGATGAATTTTTATAAATTAATCATTTTCATTTGTCAAGTTTTTTTTATAATTTATTCGGCATTGACATCTAATTATATTCATCATATCACTAACTAAAATTAGTTTTTATTTCATATGAAAGAATGTAAATTTTGTGACTCAACTCTTCTTATTAAAAGTGGTATTATTTGGAATAAGCAGAGATACAAATGCAAGGAATGTAATAAATATGGCTCTTGACTAGTTAAGAAAGTGCGTTAGTACTTAATTAACTAATAAAGATGTATGAAAAATAAATATTATATTCGTTCAAGAATTTCTGAAGCTAAATTTAGAGAGGTTATAAAGTATTTTGCACTTGATATAGATGCAACAAAAACATCCCAAATAACAAATCTTAATAGAAACACTATTAACAAAATCTTTGATGGGATAAGACAGAGAATTTTGCCAGACTTTAGTATATCTGGTGCAAAATTCTCTAGCGAAATTGAGCTTGATGAGAGTTATTTTGGAGCTAAGAGAGTAAGAGGTAAAAGAGGTAGAGGGGCTGCAAGTAAAACTCCTGTATTTGGGATTAAAAAAGAAATGGAAATGTTTATGTGGAGATTGTAGAAAATTGTTCAAAAAATGAGTTAATGCCAATTATTCAGGGAAAGATACTTGAAGGAAGTGTTCTGCAATACTGATGGATGGAAAGCTTATGACGGATTAATTCTTAATGGATATGAGCATTATAGAGTATTCCATTCTGACAATGAATTTGCAAGGGGTAAGTGCTATGTTAATGGCATTGAAGCTTTTTGGAGCTACTGCAAAAGAAGACTTTCCAAGTTCAATGGAATTAATTCCGATAAATTCATCTTGCATTTAAAAGAAAGTGAATTTAGATATAACAACAGAGAAAATGATTTATATCAAATTCTTCTAAAAATGATAAGAAAAAATCTTCTTAACTAGTCAAGAGCCAAAGTTTAAAGGCAACAAATAAGTTATATCGTTTTTAACATACCTAAACTCCCCTTTTAAGCCTATCTTTTCCATTATACCAATTGTATATTTGCAAATATCTTCATCAATAATATTCTGCACCATATCGCTAATTCTATCCGCCCCTATGCCTTCTTCAAGTAAGGCTAAAAATGGTAAAACAGCAGGGTTTTGCTTTGCCTTTTCTGCAATTTCCTTTGCACTTTGAAGGATTTTTTCATTAAGTTCAGCTCCGCTCCCACTTCCGCTAATGTTGTCGCCCCCGTATCCAAGGCAAGTGTGTTTATATTCAGGAAACTTAAGTAGTTTTCTAACTGCTTTAAAGCATTTATCGTTTTCATCTTTAGAAGAAAGCAAAAGCATTAAACAATTTGAAAAGAAGTCGTGATAATGCTTATAAGCATTTTGCATAATTTCACTCCCGCTTTTCTTTAAAAGCAAAGGTTCTACAAAAAGTTTTGTATCAAAATTGATTATAGGGTCAAAACAACCTAATTCTGTTAATTTTTCAGGTGGAATATTGAAGTATTGAGAAAAATAAATAGGCTTTACTTTCTTTCCTTGTTTTACTGCTTTCATTTTAATTGCAATTTTACTTTTAAAATTAATATAGTTCAATTATATATAAGTTTAATGTAATTTTAAACGAGAAGAATTCAAGGAAGAGGAAGAAAAAAGCTTCTAAATCAAGTTGCTACATCTAACCTTTTTAAATACTTGCTTAATTCCGAAAGTGATATCTTTGAATTTGCAACACCAACCATCATCTCAACTGCTTCGTCTTCGGGGAAGTGAAGTTTGATTGAATGAAGTTCAAGGAAGGCATTCATACAGGCAAAGCCCGTCCTTTTGTTGCCGTCTAAAAAGCCGTGATTTTTAATTAAAGAAATTGCATAACAGGAAGCTATATCATAAACATCAGCATTTTGATAAAAATACAAATTTTGCGGGTTTAAAATGGCAGATTTAATTAAACCTTTATCCCGAACAATATGCAAACCTCCCCAGTTTGCAGTAACAATTTTGTTTATCAAAACAACCTCTTCAAAGCTTAAAAAAATCATTTTCTTATTTATCGGCAAGTTTTTTTAGTATCCCTTCGTTTCTTGTGATGGAAGCAAGAATAACATCCTCCCTTCTTTTTTTATCGTTGATTATAAAGCTTTTAATTGCATCCGTATCCGTTTTTATTTTATTTGCGTGTTTGTAATTTTGAATATAATCCCACTCTTCCTGTGAAAATGAAATTAACTTTTTTATTTGAGACTTCATAAAATATATATAACATATACTGTGTATATCATATATATTCTTAGATGTCAACACTAACTTGCACTTTCAATAATTTCAATTTCTTCTTCCGTTAGGTTGTAAAGCTTGTAGACCATTACATCAATTTCGTTATCAGTTTTGTTGATTTGATTTTGCAAAGCGAGGGCTTTTTTCTTTTCTTCTTCAAAATGCTTAATCCATTCTGATTTTGCACTGAGGGAGAGATTTTTATTTTGCTTTGCAACTTCAGCAAAAAATTCATCCACCTTTAAATTGTGCCAGTTTTCCAGTTTTTTTGTGATATTTAAAATTCTAAGGTCGGCAGAAAGAAGCTTTAAAAAACTAGAGGAAAGTTCATTGAATTGCTTTGTTAAAGCAAGCATTTCTTGTGCTTTTTTAACAAAAGGCTCTTGTTCTTCCTGTGAAATTTTAGGGATTGGAAGCTGTTCCAAATTATTCGTTTTTAATTCACCTGCGATACCACCTCCCATATAAAATTTCACAAATGCAAAGTAGACTAATTTTGAATTTAAAATACATGTTAAATATTTTATATCTTTGCCGACAATAATATTGCCAGGTGCAAGAACATATTGTTTATCATCATTAAATGCAAAAGCTGATTCTTTCGTCATTATACAAGGCCACACAATCTTTTCCTTCCCAAAATCCTCATAATATGCAATATTATCTTGAATTTCAAACCATTTGTAAGAACCAGCTTTCCTTCCCTTTTTTTCGTTATTATTTTTAGGCTTTAAGTCCTCATAATATTGCATTAAATGATTTTTAATTGCAGGAAATTTTTCAATATCAGCCCCCCTACGAGTAAAAATAATCCACAAATCAGCCCATTCATAGCCATATCTTGAAACATCCCTCCCTCTCAAAACAGGTTTTATAATTTCTTCACTTTTAGGGTCTTTTTTGCAAAGTTCTTCTTTTGTTTTTGTATCTATTATAAAAGCATCGTTAAAGCCTGTTTTAATGCCATAATTAATTTTAACATCCCAGTTTTTTAAGGGCTTTCCTAGTTTTTCCATCTTTTGCTTTATGCTTCTTTCCAAATTTCCCCCTTCAATGTTAAAAATATCCTTGCTTAAGTTTTTGCTTTCAAATTCATGCAAATTTTTTAAATTATCTCCCACTTCAAAGGTGTAGCCTTGTGCTTTTTGCCTCTTAAAAATTAATATGTTTGAGTCAACTGATGCTGTTTCAAAAATCTTTTCCCCTTTAAAATCAATAAATTTTTCAATTTTTGTGTCTCTAAGAATGAAGTTTCTTAACTTTTCCCCATATTTTGCCCTCATCCATTTGTTTGAAGTAATAAAGCCGAGGCGACCGTTTGGCTTTAAAATGTTGCAACCTTTTTCGTAAAAATAACAGTAAAGGTCTGCCGTGCCAGAATAAACCTCGTATTCATCTTCCAAAATTCTTTTCATCTCTCCTAATCTTTCCTGCCTTACATATGGCGGGTTTCCAACCACAACATCAAAGCCACCATTTGCAAAAACTTCTGGAAATTCCTTTTGCCATTTAAAATTAACAGTAACCTCAACCCCTTTTTCAATTGCCTCTTCTTTTGAGTTATAATTTAGTATATCTATATTTTTTACAAATGTTTCACCCTTTCTTTCACTTTTATTGTAAGTTCTTGTTAATTTTTCGTTATCAATTACGCTATCACCAATTTTAATTGTGTTTTCTAAACTTATTAAGGGAGAATTTTTAGAAACACTTTGAAGCCAAAGGGAAAGCTTTGTAATTCCTATTGAACCGATGTTTATATCAACTCCGTAAATGTTGTTTTTGAGTATATCTTCCTCCTTAAAATCAACGCCCGTTTCTTGCCATTTTTCCTTTAAAAACTGGAACACTTCAACGAGAAAAGCACCTGAACCACAGGCAGGGTCGCAAATTGTAATTTGTTTAAGTTTTTCTACATATTCTTTTGTTGTTTTGCTTTCGCTCTTCCATTCTTGCAAGGTTTTTCCTATCGTATTCTCAATTATGTATCTTGTTATTTCCTTTGGGGTGTAAAAAATGCCGTCTTTTTTTCTTTGGCCTGTGTTTTCTTCTGCTTCTTTTTCAAGATCTGTTATTGATTGTTCAAAAATATGCCCTAAAATATTAACATCAAGTTCGCTTGTGAAATCATACTGATAAAGCCCTGCGAGTTGATTAAATGCTTCTTCTGAAATTTCAAGTGATTTTAAATCTTCATCCTCGGCAAAAAGCCCACCATTTAGCTTTGGAATGCCTGCCGTTTCTGGCTTACCTGTGTTTAAAAGTTCAAATAACTTGTTAAGCCTTTCTTTAAAAGTGTAATCTTCATCATAAAGCCTTTTTTCAACTTTTTCTCTTAGTAGAATTTCTTTTTTAATGCAGAAGGCAATAAATAACATTCTATCAAGAAGTTTTTGGGATATGTAGAGATAATCTCTAGAGGTAAGTGTTTTTTCCTTATTTGTCTTAATTAATTCTTCTTTAATTATGGTTCTTTTCTTTTTATACTTTTGGTAAAATTCATTTTCAATTTCAACTAATGTTTTTGGCTTTACAAGGCTGTATATGGGGGATTGCCTTTGCACTTTAGTAAAAAGCCTATCTTTTGCAAGCAAGAAGCGGAATTCCTTTCTTTTTTCCTTGCTTTCTGCAAGTTCTTCAATATTAAAGAGATGGTATTTGCCTTGAAAATCTTTATAAAGCCTAATTTCCTTAAAATTACTCAAAATAACCCATTCAACTCCTTGAATTTTAGATGTATAACTAAAAGCTTGCTCAACAGGGGTTTTGCCATCGTTTTGTTTGTTATCAAGATTTATTGATTTGCCTTTAAGCTCAATAACCACTCTAACATCTTGTTTTTCGTTAAAGAAGCCTAGCACGCCATCAGGCTTTTTTCCATCAACTTCGGTTTTAATTTCTTTTTCAATGTTGTATTCTCCGTCTCTTTTGTATTTATATCCTAAGATATCACCAAATATTTCATTTAAAAAGTCGGACTGCAACTGCTCCTCCTTTCCTTTTGCTTTAACCCATCTTTCAAAAATTTCTTTTGCTTTTAAATCATCTGTTTCTTTAAAATCGGCATAACTTTGGGTAGCTTTGAGTAATGCTTGCTCGTTAAATAAATTACCTTTGCTCATTTTATAAAATTACAATTTTTGAAAGTTTTAAACAACAAATAATTAAAATGCAATAACCTTATATTTAACTAGAAAAAATAAAAGTGCCAGCTAAAGGTTAAATTTATTTATACTAAAGCCAAAACTTATAACTTCGTATATATGATTAGTTTGGATTGTTTTAAGGAGGGGGAGCCATGATTTCTCCCTTTAAAATCAAGGCTTTTATCAAATTCTCAACTTTATAAAAATGAAAGTAAAATTTCTTGTGTCCGCCCTGTGTCCGCTTTTGGAAAGAAATTGCTATGCTAAATTTAATCATTTTCTTTGTATTTCTGCTTCTGGGGGTTTATAAGGGGGAAACTTCAATTCCGTTGCAAGTTAATTTGGTTTTGCTCTTTTTTTAGTGTTGAATTTTTTTGCGCCTCCTTCTGATTCAAAGATTTAAACTCTTCGCTAAGATTTGTTTTAGGATTTGTATCACTCAGTAATGCTAATGCATCACCAATTATTTGGATTCCATCATCCAGGAATGTTGTTATAACACTAATAATTGAGTTTTTTTTTATTTCTTCAATTTGATTTATTTTGTATTCAGAATCGGCTTGAGGAAGACACGTTACTTGAACCGTAAGAATTTGCCTAAAGGCGTGCAAAATATCTTTCGTATCAAAATTAGTTGCCATCGTGTTAACATCCAATTTCCCTTGTAGCATTTTAAACGTTCCAATAAGTGCCGCCATTGTTGGCTCGAATCCTTCTTTCAAAAGAGATTCCTCCTTTTTATTATTTTTTGACTCAAGTAAAGATATAATTTTAAGCATTCCAGGAAGTGCCACCATTTCTGACTCGAATCTTTTTTTCAAAAGAGGTTCCTCCTTTTGTGTTGACTCTAATTCTTCTGCTTCTTCCAAAAGACGTTCCTCCTTTTCATTCTTTGGATTACGTAAAGATATATTATTTAAATTCTCGATATTATATGTATTCGTATTCAATTCATCTGAATCCTCCGAATAACAATTCCCACGTTTTATTGCATTTGTTCTGATATAATAAAATCCTTTTTGCTGAACTAATTTTTCAATCCAATCTTTTTCGGTTGTTAAAATATCCCCATTATCTATAAAAAAATTTTTTCTCCGTCATGATATAAAGTGCCAATATGATCTTTTATAAAAATAATGCCCATGTCTGGTTTTCCTTTCGTCGTAGGAAATTTTGCGTAAGTTTCTAAATCTTCAGGGGAGTAAAGCTTAATATTATTCTCTGATGCAAATTTTGAAAAAGGTTTAAGTGTACAGCTTGCTTCCTCATTAGACGAATCAATGTGATGTGATGAATTTGGCATATATTTTTTAATAATTTAAATTACTAACAATTTTAACATAATTTATAAAGATTGTCAAGATAAAATTTAATATTTTTCATGGCATTGCTAAAAACAAAGGCATTGTCAAAAAATAGTAGATAATGCTAATTCCTTGTTATAAAAGATGTAGAGCGTCAGC
>JBILVD010000005.1:0-25066 GCA_044370655.1 Candidatus Deianiraeaceae bacterium
CTAAACTCACTTTCTTTTAAATGCAAGATAAAATTATCATCAGTTAATCCGTTAAACTTAGCTAATCTTCTTTTGGTAAAAGACCAAAAGCTCTCTATTCCGTTCAAATGATTCTTCCCTCTTGCAAACTCATTTTCACTATGAAATATCCTAAAATGGCATTGACATTTAGTAATACTTAATTTATCAAATACATAAATAATGCTTTATTTATGTTAAAGAAATGTCCTAAATGTAGTTCTGAAGGAATTTGGAGTGCAGGCTTTGCCATTGTGAATGGAAGTAAAAAGAAAAGGTGGAAGTGTAAGACTTGTGATTATCAATTTACTAAAGATACACCTCAGGAGTATCCTGAAGAATTAAAACTTAAAGCAATAAAAATGCTAAGAGAAGGAATAGGATTTAGAGGAATAGGAAGATTGCTGGGAATTAGTTTTGAAACAGTAAGAAGATGGTCAAAAAGCTTTGCATCAAGGACATTTAATTTTAATATCAATGATATAGAGGAGCAAGAAGTTCAAATAGATGAGATGTGCATTCAAATAAAAAAAAGTCTACCAAAAGAGGCTCAAGGATTGCTTATAATGCCAAGTCAAAACAAGTGCTTGACTTTGAAATTGGAAGCAGAGAAACAAGAACTTTTGATAAATTATTTACAAGAATTGAAAGAAGGTTCAAAATCACAAGATATTACACCGATAACTTTCCAGTTTATAAAGAACTGATACTTGAGAAAAGGCATAAAACAGGAAAGAAATATACTCAGGCAATATAGAAAGCTTAAACGGAAGGATAAGACATTATATTAAAGGATTTAACCGAAAAACAAAAGGATACTTCAAAACAATAAAGATGGCAGAAAATGTTCTAAAATTGTTCTTTTAGTATGATGTTAATTACTAAATGTCAATGCCGTTAAGAGATTTTGCAAAATATCACAAGCCCCGCTTAGGAAAGCCAAGATAAGCCCTAGACATTTCTTTTAGGAAATCCCAAATATTGCCTCTTCTCATCATCCGTCAAAAAGTCCGCTCCCTTCACCTTCTCCCACTTTGGAAAGTAAATAAGCGACATCTCAAAAATTATTTTGACTTAAGTAGCTCTCATATAGAAATTTCAATTTTTTCCTATACTCCTCCTCAATATTTTCATTAAAATATACAACCATGAGCCTCCTTTGATTAATTAGCCTAAAATCTCTACAATCTTTTATATTAAATCTTACTTTGTCAGGATTTTTACCAGCATTAAAAACATCACCACCATAAATTGGTTGCAACATTCCGTTTGGAAAGCAGGTAATATAAATACACAAGGTTTCAAAAGTTTCACTATCGTGCAAAATACTTAAAAAGTATGTAAGGCAATATTTTCTTTTACCATCTTTTTTGTAAAAATGAGGTAAATTTGCACCATTAAATTCTCGCTCTGTGTTGCTTACCTCGTATTTTGAATTATAGCTAATTTGATTGTTTCCAACAAAAATACTATTTGCGAAGTCCCCAATATTACTAGTCTGCACGGTTTTTAAATCAATATGAATAAAAGCGTCATCAATTTCAAACATCAAGTCGCTCCCCACAGGGCAAGAATTTGGCGTGCCAATCCCCTTAGAGTTTATAAGTGCATAAATTACTCTTTCCGCCCCTGTGTTAAAATCAGATATTTTCTTTTCTTTTTCGCCCGTGTTCCATTTATGAAACCAATCGTCTTTAATTTCATTTTTCGTATCAAGACCTTTTAGTATTTCATCTTGTGTAAATTTTAAAAAATGGTAATATTTTGTTAAATATTTGCATTCCAATTTTTCAAGTTCAATTAATTCATTATTTTTCATACAACATCTTTAAAACTTCTTTAGCTAAGATATTTGCAAATTTCACAGGCACGGCATTTCCTATTTGCCTATACATACTATTTAAACTGCCTGTAAAAATGAAGTCATCAGGGAAAGTTTGAATTCTAGCACATTCACGAGCGGAAAGCCTCCTTTCTTTGTTAATATGTATTTCAGGGCTTGTTGCGGTTATCGTATCGCTTGGCTTATCCCAGTTTGTAATTCTTAAAGACTGCTCAAAAACAATTTGCTTTTCTTCAAGCTCCGTCACCTGTTTATCATATTTATCATCAAATTTAAGAATTTCCTTCAATTTCCACCAATCGCTTGGCTTTGGAATACTCCCCGAGTTATTATCCTTCCTAAACCAATGCCCTGCGGTGTGCCTGTATCCAAAAATGTCATCAATTTTTTTGGTTGAAATCCCTGCCCTTTTCCTCCATTCTTTTAAATAATCGCAAATATCTTCTTGCTTTACAGGGTGCTTTCTTCCCCAAAATTTATCGTGAACATTTGTAGAAGCGTAGTGATTATATACCTTTTTACCTTTTAAATCTATCACATTATTTGTAATATCAACATTCGCTAAGTCTTCAATTACATCTTTTGTTGTGATGAAACTGTTAAAATCGTGAGTTGGAGTTGGAAAAGAATTTAAAACACCAATTTTATTTGCCAAAATTATCACACGCTCCCTCGCTTGAGGAACCCCATAATAAGCAGTATTAACAAGACGATAATCAGCTTTGTATCCAAGGCTTTCTAAATCCTCTTTTATTTGCTTAAAAATTACTCCATCACCAAGCGATAGTATCCCTTTTACATTTTCCGCAACAATGATTTTTGGTTTTGAAATTTCAATAATTCTAATCATTTCCTTGTATAGAGAGTTTCGCTCATCATTCACATTTCTATTCTTATTTGCTATAGAAAACCCCTGACACGGAAACCCTCCAATTAAAACATCAATATTTTTTGGAATATCATCATCCTTAATTTCCAGTATGCTTTTACAAACAATGTTATCATCAATATTTTTCTTATAAGTTTCGCAAGCGTCTTTATCAAAATCGTTTGCAAAAATGATATCAAATCCAGCTTGTTTAAACCCCAAATCCATTCCCCCAGCCCCAGAAAAAAGGCTAATCAGTTTGTATTTTTGAGATTTTTCTACCTTCATTATTTTATATTTAATTGATAAATTTTTCTAAACCTAGCGTTTTTATAAGTCAAGAGGTTTGTAGGAGATTTTTATAGGAGATTTTGCAAAGATATTGCAAGCCCCCATTTAGAAAGCCCATAAAACCGCAAGACCTTCCTAGGAAACCCTAAACGCCACGCTTAGGGAAGCCAAGACAAGCCCTAGACATTTCTTTTAGGAAATCCCAAATATTGACTCTTCTTATCATCCGTCAAAAAGTCAGCATTTTTCACTAAAAACAAATATTTCTTAAGAATATGAATTGACTTTTTAATTTTTTGCTTACAATTTCTATTATAAAATGATTTATTATGTAATAAAATTTTAATCAAATAATAATAAGAATATGTCTTTTGTAATTTCTGATATGTCCGAAATTTGGAAAAAAAATAACGGAATTGTAAAGGCAATTAATTCAATACATAAAGTCTTAAGTAGTGCAAAAGATAATAATATAATAATATATTCTAAAGACTTACTAGATGAGCTATATTTTCAAAGAAAAATAATAGAAAATATAATAAAAAATTTAGAAAAAGGGATAAAGATTGTATTTTTATTTAACGAAGAAAATGAAGCAAATAAGAGCATTAGAGAGTTTTTAGGTTCATATAAAGATAATAAAAATCTATTTTATTTGCAAATCAAACAAGAAATACCCCTTGATTTTATTGTTTCCGATAAACAATACTTAAGAATTGAATTTGACAGAGAAACCCACACAGCTAGATTTTTAGATACCATAAAAAACAAAGATGAATCGGAAGAGGCAAATAGGTGGATTAATATGACATATGCCATCTTAACAAATAATATAATAAAGACATTAGAAGAGGAAGGAAAGTTGGAGCAAGCTAATAAATTGAAAGAGTTTATTGAAATTAGAACATTAGTATGATAACAATTCTTGTTTTTTTAATTACAACACATTTCTATGTTTTTGTTATAGATAAAGATGGGCTTTTTGGGAAATATAAAAGTAAATACAATGACAAAATGCAGAAAGATATATATAGAGAATATGGTCAAATAAAAGCATCCTATGGTCAAGTTAATGAAATCAAATCAGATTCTGGACCTAAAATTATAATTGGTGAAGCACGCTATTATAATAGCACCTTGATACCCTCTGAAAAAATTCATTATAAAAATTTTGTTGATAATCTAAAAAAATGCGAAGAAATGGATAAGAAATTTACATTACAAAACGATAATTTTCAAACTGTGAAACAAGAGTTTAAAGGCATAACATTTGCTTTACCTAAATTACTTACGAACACTAGTAGTTGGATTTTAATACTAACAATATTTGCTCTCGGATTTACAGGAGAGCAAGAATTCCGCATTGTTAAATTTTTAATAGGTTTTATACCACATCATTATATAATAATTGAATTTTTCTCTATTATTTCTTGCATTATTGTGATAATTGAAATTTTACTCTTCAAAAATGCTATAAAAAAATTACAAAAACATTACACTCTGCAAAAAAATAATCTTAAAGATTATGAAGATGCCTATACAAATTTACTTGATGAAAGTAAGAAGTTGAGAACAGGGCAACTTGAGCTAGAAAAAATAATGCAAGGGTCAAACTAACCCCGCTTAGGAAAGCCAAGATAAGCCCTAGACATCTCTCTTAGGAAAGCCAAGATACGCTCTCTTCTCATCATCCGTCAAAAAGTCCGCTCCCTTCACCTTCTCCCACTCCTTCTCCCTTTTGTGAGTAAGGGCGGAAATTGCCTCTCGGTTGAAGTCTAGAACTAGCTCCTCCCCGTAAAGGCGTGAAATCCAGCCACTTAGGGAGGAAAACACATCAACCATCATAGGAATTATCGTCTGCTCCCACATTCCAATTCTCGCCTCCATCATATTATTATAAGTATTATCCCCCGGCAATCCCAACGCCTGCGGAGGGACGCCAAAAGCAAGGGCTATTTCACGGCTTGCGGAGTTCTTATTTTCTATAAAATCCATATCCCGAGGAGTAATGCTCATCTCCTTCCATTCCAAACCGCCCTCAAGTATCATCGGCTTTCCTGCATTTGAAACGCCTGAAAATTGGTCATGAAACTGCTCCTTTAGACGGAAGAATTGCTCTTCTGTTAAGCTTCCTCCCGAGTTATACTCCGTTGGCTTCATCATAAGAGCGCCACTAGGGCGAGCGGAGTTTTGAAGGAGAGATTTTGCATAGCTCGAGGCTTCGTTATGTTGGTCTATCGCATATTTTGCACACTCAATTGGGGAAAGCCCGTAATAGTCGTTTAATGGGTGGAAGTATTTTAAATGTAAAATCTCACATTTTTCTGTTATTTGATTGAAGTAAAAATCCTTTACTCCATCTTTTTCTGTAAGACGATAACCGCATATCTCATCGTTTTTATTTAGAAGAATAGTCATTTTATCTGGTCTTACAAGCATAAACTCGGAGGGCTTTCCTTTAAACATCAAAGCCCTTACATATGCATTGCCCGAAATTAATTTATAGCTGTAAATTCCTTCAAAAAACTCAAATGAGCTTGTAAACTTGTTGGGCTTTTTGAGAATTTCAAGGACAGGATGAGAGGAGACCTCTTTACCATCTTTAAAAAGCTTGAAGGGAATGAAGCTTGCACCACCCGCAAGTAAGGATATGCACCTATGAGCGATGACATTTTTGACATATCCTTCGTGTGCAAAGCTTTGGTAATTGCTGGAAGACCATTGAGGGGAGCCACTGCTTAGGAGAAATGTCTTATATTCCATCTTTTCTTGATTTTTTTCTTGATTTTTAGATTTTAAAAAAAATTTCATAATTTTGCTTGTAAAATAATTTTTCTTATTTTAAGCTAAAATATTATTCTTAGTAAGCAAAAATTAATTAGCAAAAATGAAAAAACTGTTTTTATTGACACTTCTTGCCCTTTTCTCCTGCATTAAAAGCGGATTTGAAGAAGTCAACTCTCCCCCCAGTTGGTTTTTAGAAGTTAAAGGTAGTAATGTTGAAGTTTATGCAACTGGCTCTGGTGCAAGTAAGGAAGATGCCGTGCAAATGGCACTTTTAAATGCAACTTCGCAAATTAAAACAAGCATCAGTGCTAGTATTAGAACAGAGTCTCAAATGATGAATGGCAAATTTGAAGAACAAATGAAGGTTAGGGCGTTAAATGAGGTTGAGAGATTTTCTTTTAGTGGATATGAAATTACAAACACTGCTTTTGATAAGAAATCTCAGCTTTTTTATGCCGAGGTGAAGTTGAATAAGCTCAAGATATACAACCAAAAACTAATAGAATATGAATCTAAAAAAGAGGAAATAGAAGAAATTTTAAGACAAGAAAAAAACAACACTTTATCTGTAAAAATTGAAAATGCGAAGATTGTTAAACAAAAATCTCTAGGTTTCAAAAATGATATTTTAATCTTGAATGCTTTAAATGGTGCATTTGATTTTAAATCCGAGTTTAAGCGTGCTTCTTATTATGAAACGTATTACCAAAATTTGATTTCTTCTTTCTCGTTTAAAGTTGTTGAAGCTCCATCTGAGGTTTATGGAATTGTGGAAAGTATTTTGAAGGAAAAAAGCAGAAATTCTAAAGGAACAGTAGTAAATTTTTATCTAAATTTCAATACATCGTTTGGAAAGATATATGATATGTTTTCTTCAAAAACAACAGTAAAGCTTGAGGTGATTATTGCAGATGAAAAATTTGTAGAAAAAACATTTACATTTAGAGCCACTTCTTCTGTAAGTGAGGCTGAGGCTTACAAAGCGAGTTTTAAAGATTTTGAAACACAATTTAAGGCAGTTATTGAAGAGGTTTTATGAAGGTTGCTTTCGTTTGCACTGGTAATATTTGCAGATCTCCCCTTGCAGAAGCGATTTTACGCCATTTAATGCCTGAAGTTGAGGTTTCTTCTAGTGGAGTTCAAAATTACCATAATGGTGAAAATCCTGACTATCGTGTGCTTAAGGTAGCAAAGGAAAACGGAATTTCTATGGAAGGGATAAATGCAAAACAGCTCACATTAAAGGATTTACAAGAAAATGACTATATATTTGCTGTTACCTCAAAACATAAAGAGCAAATTTTGAGGCATTGTCCAAAGGAGTTTGCCCATAAGGTTCATATTTTACTTGAATTTACAGGAACTTCAAATTTATGGAATAACGATGTGAGAGACCCTTACTATGGCACAGAGGAAGATTTTAAAGAAGTGTTTGAGCTTTTGCTTGCTTCGTGTAAAGATTTAGTTAAAAAATTTAAAAATTCTCTCTAAAATATAATTTCTCTCTAAAAGTTATTGAGAGGTTTTATTAAATACCCCTAAGAATATTTTTAAAAAGCAACTCTAAAATAGAATAGTTCAACTAAAAATTTTTAGATGTGAGTTTGCAAGGTTTCCAACCCTAAGGATGGAAACCAAAAGCAAAGAAACAGCTTTAACTAATTTGATATATGCAAGCATATGAAAACATATGCGAGATATTTATAAAACAATATTTTGTAAAATGCAACTTATTTTTAATTTTTTTTTTGCTTACTAAAATCGCTATATAATGCTAAAATTTCTCGTATTAATAATATAAATATAGATGAAAAATTTATTTTTAGATATTTCTTTTCCAAAAAGTTTTTGTAATTTTTATAAACATTCAGTTGAATTTTTTACAAATTTGCAAATAGCAAAGAATGGTTCCGAGTCTAGGCTTATTTTGAGTGATTTTGGCAGAAGTAAATTTATTCTTGAAGAAGCCATTTTTCCAGAGAGTAAAGTGAATGAGATATGGGCTTTTTACTGTTTAGTGAAGGGTAGGGGGCACTCATTTCGCTTTTTAGACGAAAAAGACAATCAAGCAGAAAATCAGGACTTACTTACAACGGAAGATGGAATTTTTTTATCCAAAACTTATTTAATTTGTGGTTTGCCTTTTGTAAGAAAAATTACAAAACCTATAAAAAATGAATTGAAAATTACAACTCAAAACGGCATTTTAGAGGAAAGTAAAGACTATGAAGCAAATTATCAAACTGGTGAAATATTATTAAAATCAAATATTTTTTCTCTTAAGGCGTCTTTTAAATTTGAGATAGAGGTGCGATTTGAAAGTGATGAGTTAGTTATTACGAGAGATAAATTTGGTAATTTTATTATAAAAAATTTAATTTTAACTGAAGTTTTATGAGGCAAGTTTTTACTTTATGTGTTGATGTCAATGGAGAGAAATTTACAAATTCTCCAATTACTTTTGAAATACAAGAAAATTTATATTTTCCATTAAAATCACTAAACTTTTTACACAATGATGGCGGAAAGGCAGTGATTGAATTTTCTATTGACATGCAAAACCCAGAACGCTTCCAAGGTAAAAGAGTAGAATTATTCTATTTTAATAACACATTTGGAAAAAAATGGTTGCAAAAAATGGTTGTATATAAAATAATTAAAACAGATGCAAAAGTAAGACTTGAGTGCACTAGCTTAAAATCTCTTCTAGATTTAGGGAGAGCAAGGTTTTTTAGCCTTAATTGTCGTGCTAATTTTGGCGATGAGATGTGCAAGGCGGATGTGAAAAAACTTGGAATTTCAGGTATAATTGACTCTTTCAACAAAGAGAAAAATATAATTTTTGATGAGAATTTAAAAATTGAAAACCCAGAGCTTTATAAAGGTGGAAAAATTAAGGTCGGTATGCATAATTTTATTGTTTTAAATGTCAAAAATGGTTTTGTGAAATTTTTAAATGAAGCAAAGATTGAATTATACTCAAAAGAAGAGTATTTTTTAATTTCTAGTTGTGATAAAACCTTAAAGTGTTGCAAAGAAGTTCATAAAAATGCTGTAAATTTTCAAGGTGAACCTTTCGTGTTTGAAAAATTTTCAAGCTCCTCTTTTCAATCTTAAAAGCTCATCATTTATTCTTTTTACAGATTGAAAATCATTATTCTTTAATGCTAATGCTTTTTCTTCATTTAAATTTTGAAATACAAAATCGTTATAAATTTTGATATAAAATTCTTTAGGATTTTGCACGAATTTAAGGGGGTATTTTAATGATATTTCTTGATTTAAAGTTAAGTCTACCATTTCTCCCTTTACAATTTTCTCAAATTTTTTAGATGCAAAAGGGACAAAGTGTTCAAAGTAGAAATCTTCTTTAAAAAATTGTGGAAACTTTAAAAATAAAGCAAACAACATGCAATCTCTTGAAGAAAGCTCTGTTTTTTCCAAAATAATCGGCTTTATAGTTTTTTTTTCCACTCTTTTTAGGTTGAATATTTTATTTTTAATGTAAGACTGATAGTTTTTTTTGACTATTGCATTAGAGATTTTTTCGCAAAATTGAAGAGTATCAATCTCAAAAATTGAGGCTTCGTTCGGATTTGCAAAATTCACTCCTTGACTAAAAATTTGAAATATTCTTTCATATAGCGGTGTTTTTTGTGAGATTTTTTGAGACATTTTATCAGCCCCGAAGCTTTTTAAGAAATCATCCGCATCTTTTGCTTCCAAGTCAATAAAATTAAGACTTCTTTGTGGAGTTAAAAATGGTAGACATAATTCAATTGACCGCTTTTCAGCCTTTCTTCCTGCCTCATCTGAATCGTAACAAAAAATTATTTCATTTGATACGCTAAACAGTAAATTTATTTGTTCCTCAGAAAATGCCGTCCCCATTTGTGCAACAGTTGATTTAAACCCATTTTGATGCATTTTTATCACATCCAAGTATCCCTCTACAACTATAATCGATGAACGTATTTTTTTTGCCTTTTCAATGCCGTATATGATGCGATTTTTCTTAAAAATTTCACTTTCTTTTGAGTTGATATACTTTGCAATTTTCATCTCCTCCTGCTCTTTTGTAAAAATCCTACCCCCAAAAGCAATTACTTTGCCTTGTAAATCCATTATAGGGAAGGTGATTCTACCCCCAAATGTATTGTAAAAGCCACCATCTTCTTTTTTACCGATTAACCCAAGTTTTAACATTTCATCAATTTTATCAGGAAAGTAAGAGAGTAAAAAATCACCCTCTCGTGGGCAAAAACCAAGTTTGAATTCTGCAATTATTTCATCAGAAAGTAAACGTCTTTTTTTAAGATATTTAATTGCGAGTTGCCCCCTTTCGGTTTTTAACTGTGAAGCAAAAATTTCTGAGACTTTTTCAAGTAAAGACTTCTGCTCCAAAGCCTCTTTATTTTCGTTTGGTTTAAATTTTGTCAGTGTAATTCCATATTTTTCCGCTATTTCTTCTAAAGCTTCTGTAAACGAGATTTTTTTGTATTCCTGTAAAAATGTAAATATATTTCCACCCTTATTACACCCAAAACAATAAAAGAATTTTTTGTCATCGTCTACTCTAAAAGATGGAGTTTTTTCATTATGAAAGGGGCAAAGTCCTAGGTATGCTCTTCCGTGTAAAGGCTTCAACTTAATAAATTGACCTATAAGAGAAGAAGGGGAGACTAAATCAGAAACTAGATTTACGTTGTCTGTCATTCTTTTTCCGCTATTATAGTTTCACCGCAAACCATAGTTTGACCAAGCATTATTTTAATTTTAAAGGTTAAAGGGATATATAAGTCAATTCTACTTCCAAATTTTATTATTCCGTACCTTTCGCCAGCTTCTAGCCTTTTCTCCGCAGAAACATCGCACACTATCCTCCTTGCAATTAACCCCGCAATTTGCACTACTGCAAACTTTCCATAATTTGAAGATATTATGACTGTATTTCGCTCGTTTTCTTCGCTTGCTTTATCAACTCCTGCATTTAAAAACTTACCTTTATGATATATTACCTTATCTACAATTCCAGCAATCGGAGAGCGATTGACGTGGACGTTAAAAACGTTAAGAAATATACTTACTTTTTGCATTTCTTCATTTATCCCAGTTTCAGCAGGAGGCACACGCTTTGAAATATCAACCACAACACCGTCAGCGGGGGAGGAGACTACACCTTCTTCTGTGTTTGTTACTCTTTCTGGGTCTCTAAAAAAGTATATGCACCACATTGATATTATTGTAAACACAAAACCTAGTAGATTAGCTAACGTAAAGCCTAGAATAATCAATAAAAATGAGATAAAAATATAGGCATATCCTTCCCTATGAGTGTGCTTAATAATTTTACTTAAAAATCTTGTAATTTCCTCAAAAATCACCTTAAAAAACATATAAAAAACATTTATTTACAAGAGTAATAAATATGCTTTTTTTAAATTGCAAGCTTTTTTATAAAAAATATTGCTTTTTTCTAAAAACTCCGTTATCAATAGGGAAGTGAATATTTTGTTTCTTATGAAAAATAGATTTATATTTTCAATTATTTTTTCTTTTTTAACGCTTTACTTCAATGTGAATGCAAATTCAATTGCAAGACAGTCTGTTAATTTTCGTCCAGTTAATGGATTAGAAGCTAAAGAAAACACTCTTGAAGAGGAGGGGCAACGTGAGATTTTAATTAAAAAAAGCGAGACAAGAAAAGTTGAAATTAGTAATTATGATAAAAATTTTTACAAACCTTCTGAGAAAAATTTATACATACTTTTAGGTTATAATAACCAAATTTATACAAAAACATCTAGTGAATTATTTGGTCAAAATGCAACCTTAAATTTTGCAACACCAATTGTAGACAAAAGATTTGGAGGAGAGGTATTTTTTGGTGGAAAATTTGGGGAAAATAGAGATTTATTGTTTGAAGTTGGTATTGATTATAATTTTGCTTACCTAGACTTTAAAAAGCCAGTTATAACAATGGAAAATCGCTCAATAGAGGCTGCGGGAATTCATACAATTAATCCTTCCTTCAGGTTTGCATATAATTTTTTTACAATAGATGATTTCGCATTTTATGGAGGGCTTTCAACAGGTTTTTCAATTTTATACTTTGCATTTGGAGATGAAAGTAAAGTAAAATATAGCTTTCAATATGGCACTATTGCTGGAATTTCATACTCTTTAAGTGAAAGTTTTGAATTATTATTATCTCACAAATTCTTTTACAATCCAAAAAAAACTTTTATAATTCAAGATAAAAAATATATCACTGGATTTACAGGTCATAACCTAAATTTAGGCGTGAAAATTAAATTTTAATTTTTTACTTGCTTTTTATAATATTTTACTTTAAGTATTTTTTATAATAATTGATTATTTATGGTAGACATTATAATTTTTGCCTTAATCACGGCATTTTTATTGTGGAAGTTGAAGGGAGTTCTTGGAAAAGAAGAAGAAGGAAGTAAGCGAAATATAGTGAGTTCAATAAAGGATATCACGGGAATGACAAAGGAAATACCTCAAAATCTAATTGAATTAAAAAAAGAGCAGAAAGAAAAAAGAAAATTTGAGCTTGAGGAAGAAATAAAAATAAATTTGGAAATGATAAATCCAAAATTTGAAACTGCCTATAAAGTCCTTTCAAATGCTTTACCTACTGGTCCTTTCGATTTAAAAAACTTTTTAAATAATATCGAAGGGCTTTTTACAACTTTAATTGAAAGCAGAGACAAAAAAGATTTAACCGAATTGATATCCCAAGTTTCACCTGAGGTTTTTAACATGCTTGCGAACTTTATTGAAGAAGAGAGAGTTAAAAACCCTCATCAAAAAATGGAATTAGTTAAAATTAATAGCATTCAAATTGCAGAATTTAATGCCTTTGAAGATGGTTCCGCACTAATAAAAGTTATTGTTTTATCAGAGCAAATTAGGTATGTTAAAGATGGAGAGAATATCATTTCTGGTAGCATTACAATACCTTCAAAATTCTCAGACTTGCTGACAATTGAAAGAGTTTCTAAAAATAAGCAATATTCTTGGATTTTGACAAAAATTGAGTAGTTTTTTTGGTATGCTAAACATAACCTCACTTTCTATTATTGGAGGAATTTTATGCACTTCATACTTCATTGCAAATTATATTTCATCTAAAGCGAAGGTTAAGATAATCAAATTCTTTTACCAAAAAAAAGAAAGATTAGATGCAACAAACTTCATCTTCAAGCTTTTTATTCAGTGCCTCACTCCCTTTATATTTATACTAATTGCCTCATTGCTTAGCTTTACCTTACCTTTAACTTTGGGGAAGTTACAAATACCAATACTGCAAAAAATCCCCTTTTTAATAACAGTTTCTGCTGTTAGCTTCAGTGTAAAATTTGGTTTGATTTGGCTTCTTTATAGAATTGCAAACATTTCTTCCGTTAGTAGGGCGGTAAATAAGATTTTTGCAATTGGACTTTTACTTTTAACCGCTTTTAATTTTATCGGTCTTAATGATTATATAGTTAAATTTTTAGATGGCTTTAGAACAAATTTTGGTAGTTTTGAACTTTCTATTTATAAAGTATCCATTTTTTTTGTGATTTTTGCTGGGCTTTTTTGGTTCAATCGTATTTTTTTAGAATGCTTGAAAAAGGGTTTAGATACAACTGAAATAGGCACAAATACTAAAGTTTTGCTGTTGAAGTTTTTTGGAATGATACTCCTTGCCTTTGCAGTCATAACCGCACTTTCTTCCACAGGTCTTGACATAAAATCACTTACCATTTTCGGTTCCGCACTTGTAGTGGGGTTAGGTTTTGGTTTTCAAAAACTTGTCTCAAATGTTATTAGCGGAATTACTATATCTTTCGAGGAAATAATCAAAGAAGGGGATATAATTCTTATAGATGATAAAAGAGAAATAAAGGGAGTTGTCAAAAGCCTTAATATGCGGTATGTTTTAATAGCGGAATTTGATGGAAAGGAGGTTATTGTGCCAAATGATACAATTTTAACGAGTAATATAGCAAACCTTACTCACTCGCATAATTTACTTAGAATAAGGGCGGATATAACATTACCAATTAATATTGATATTGAAGCTTTTCGTATTGATATTATGAGGATTATGAATTCAAATCCATATGCAAGCAAAGTTGAAGAATGCGTTTTTCATATTGAAAAATTAAGTGAAATCGGAATTCATGCATTTTTATTTTTTTGGACAGATAACCCCTTTGATGTAAACGTTGCAAGAACAAGCTTAATGTCCTCGGTTTTAAATTACATCAAAGAGAAAGAAATTACACTTCCAGAGCCAATTACAAAAATTACAAGGTGAAGATTTCATTACCATTTGCATTTATGCCAATCGTATGCTCGTATTGAGCAGAAAGTGAGCGATCTTTCGTTGTTGCCGTCCATCCATCTACTTTACTAACTACGGTTTGATATTTCCCTGCATTCACCATAGGCTCTATTGTAAAAAACATACCCTCTTCAATTTTTATGTCTTGATATTTATTTTTCACATCATTAAAGTGCATAATCTGAGGTTCCATATGAAATACTTTCCCAATTCCGTGACCGCAAAAATCTCTCA
This sequence comes from Candidatus Deianiraeaceae bacterium, assembly GCA_044370655.1. Lineage (GTDB taxonomy): Bacteria > Pseudomonadota > Alphaproteobacteria > Rickettsiales > Deianiraeaceae > CAZFPN01. The sequence continues at coordinate 14,401 of JBILVD010000005.1, forward strand.
CACAAGAGTATCCATTTTTCTCTACATAGTTTTGAATTACAAGCCCAATTTCACGTAAAGTCGCCCCTGGTTTTGTTTTGTCAATTCCAAGCATCATTGCATCAAACGTAACTTTGCACAGTCTTTCTGCCATTAAAGAAGGTTTTCCAGCAAAAAACATTCGGCTTGTGTCTCCATAATATCCATCAAGAATCACCGTTACGTCTATATTTAATATATCGCCATTTTTTAGAATTTCTTTTTCCGATGGAATTCCATGACATACAACATTATTTATAGATGTACAAATGGATTTTGGATACCCCCTATAACCAAGTGGAGCGGGAATTGCTCCGTTTTTTAAAATAAAATTATGACAAAGTTCATCAAGCTTAAGTGTTGAAATTCCAACATCAATGTGAGTTGAAATGAAGTCTAAAACTTGCTTTGCCAACTTGCCAGCTTTTCTCATTCCCTCAAAATCTTCCAAATTATGGAGAAATACTCCACTTATGGATTTTTTATAATTTTCATACATACTAACTAAAGAAAAATTCTTCTATTTCAGGTACTATTTCATCTTTTTTATTAAGCACATTAATTTTACCTCTAAAGCTCGAAGAGTTTATAAAGCCCGCACTATACCAACCTAGATGTTTTTTTGCCAATGAAGAACCATTTTGTTCGCCATAAAAGTCTATCATTTCAAGGAAGTGAGCAAGTGCAATTTTACCTACTTCTGTCTTCGAAAGTGTTCGGGGAGTTGAGATTTTGCCTTCAAAATAATCAATTAAATCCTTTATTATCCAAGGTTTTCCATAAAGACCACGACCAACCATAAAGCCATCAGCATTGCTTAATTTTAATGCCTCACTTGCATTTTCAAAAGTTTTAATATCTCCGTTTGCAATTACGGGAATTTTGACGGAGTCTTTCACATTTTTTATAAAAGACCAATCGGCACTTCCTTCATAAAGTTGATTTCTAGTGCGTCCATGAATTACAAGCATTTGAACACCCAAATCTTCAAATGACTTCGCAAGCACTGGAGCGTTTAGGTTTTCCCTATCCCAACCCATTCTCATTTTCACCGTAACGGGAATTTTAACAGCATTTACTATCGCTTCAACGATTTTTGATGCTAACGCAGGTTGTTTCATAAGAGCAGAACCTGCATTTCCATTGACAACTTTTTTTACAGGGCAACCGTAATTTATATCTATAACATCCGCCCCTAAATCTTCATTTAATTTTGCTGCTTCTGCCATTACATTAGGCTCAAAACCTGCAAGTTGCACAGCAGAAACAACCCCCTTTTTCTTGACATGTCTAGCTTTTTTTAAACTTTCCTTGGTTTCAATTATCATTGCACGGCTTGCTATCATCTCGGATACACTATATTCTGCACCAAAATTATTAATTAAATTTCTAAATGGTAAATCCGTTACCCCAGATAGTGGAGCTGGAATGATTGGAAAAAAGGAGTGTTTACCTAGGTTTATGCGTTTTATCATAGTTAGAATGGTATATCATCATCAATTGAAGAATACGATGTATCATTTTTTTCGAAATTACCAGAAAAATTTTCGGTTTCTAAAAATTCAACAGCATCAACATTTATTGTTGCATTTGAAAAGATGCTTTCTTGATATTCCCCATTTTTCCCCATAGCAGTGCGTTTTTCTGGCAAAAATGTAAGGCTTCCTGTAACTTTGATTTTTGCCTTTTGACTAAATCCGTCATTTATTTTTTTTATTGCATCTCCGTTTGCAAAGCAGGTGAAATTCTGACTTACATTGTCCCACGTACCATCTGGATTTTTTTTACCAGACGTTATAGAAGCACGAAACATAATGTAATTATCGGCTTTTTTAACAATTTCCCATAATGTCATTTGTTGATCCTGAATCCGGATTCTTAGCTTTAAATCATTCTTCATTTTTATTTAAATTGATAATATATGAATTTTTTTCTTCCCCATCTTCGAAAGATTTGACTTGTTTTCCCAGATTTTTAGAAATCCAATTAGTTATTTTATCTATATACGAACCTTCTCGCAATATTATAATTTTATTTTTGTCAATTTTTATCACAGATGATTGCAATATTCCCCCTTTTTCTTCTAGGTTCATAATTGGAACAGTATTTGTTATTTCAGTTGAAATTTCTTTTATAGATTTTGGGGAGTTTTCTCCTGATATATTTGCGCTTGTTCCAAGCAATGTCAGGTTATTTTCTTTTAAAAATTTAAACATTGCTGAATTTGAGGAGAGAATTCTAACTCCAACAAAGCCATTTTTTATGCAAAAAGTCGGTGCTTTTGGCGAAGGTTCTGCTACCAATGTTAGAGGAATGTCTTTTAAATCTTCTAAAAACATTTTTAATATTGGATTTGCAGAGAAAAACTCTAAAGGCAAATGGGAGTAGATTGCTAAAGGTTTTTTTGCACTTCTTTTTTTGATTGAAAATATTTTTTTTGCAGACGATATATCATTGCTTTTACAAAATATCCCTGGAATTGTGTCTGTTTGTGAGATAAAAATTTTTGTATTAAAAATTGCATATCTCAATACCTCCTCTTTTTTGGCGGAAGAAAGCCAGTAAATTTGATGTAAAATTGGTTTATCGTTTATTTTATATTTTAATAATTTATTTTGATATGGAAGCAGGAATATCTCGGCATTCATTTGAAAAATCAAGTTTTTTAAAGCCTCACCTTCATTTCCAAGTTTTTTCATAATTAAAAAATTATGCAATGCAATAATGGAGTTTAGGCTAAAATATCTTATTATTTTTGATATACTTTCTTCGTTAAAATCATTTAGTTTTGTTATTGTTTCAATCTTTTCTTCGCTAATTTTCATCATTTCAAGCCTTCCTTGAGTGAAGTTATATCCAAAAGCGATTATAGAGGCACCAAATATACTGGCAAAAACTGGAGCAGATAGTATTTCTGGAGTTATTCTATATCCGCTTGATAAGAAACCTGACACAAAAGCAAAAATAAACAAAAAGATTAAAAAAATTACACAATACCATACCTTTATTTTATGAGGTCTTTTAAGCTGGATTATCAAACTTAAGCTTAAAAGCGGTTGTAAAGTTTGCTTAAATTCTCTAACTAAATCACTCATTTTTTGCAATAAAAAACTCTTATTATAAAATAATCTAAAAATAATTATTTAATTTGCAAGAGATTTTTTAAATTTTTTTTTAAATTTTTACTTGCTTTTTAAAAAATTCCCTTTTATGACAATTTTGTATTTAATAAATTATTATTATGGCAAGTCCGCTTGACCAATTTAAATTAAAAACTGTATTAGAAATCAAGCCTTTTGGGCTTGATTTAAGTATTACAAACTCTACAATTATGATGTTTGGAATCGTCGCTTTCTTGATAATTTTTTTAACCATTTTAGTGCGTAGATTAGAGGTTAAACCTTCTAAAAAACAAGTTGTTGCTGAAGGTTTTTTCAACTTTATAACAGGTATGATTTCAAACAATGTTAGTTATCAGGCAAAAATGCGTCTTTTCCCTTTGGTATTCTCCATTTTTATGTTTATATTATTTTCAAATGTATTCGGCGTAATTCCTTACACGTTCACTATCACAAGCCATATTTCAATTACTCTTGCCGTTGCTATGATTGTTTTTATCATAATCGTTGCTGTTGGCATTAAGAGAAAAGGTTTTTTTGGATATTTTCATAGCTTTGTTCCTAGTGGAGTTCCTATTGTAATTGCTCCACTAATTTTTGTAATTGAATTTATAACTTATTTAATGAGACCTTTTACACTTGCCTTAAGGCTTGCAGCAAATATGATTGCAGGGCATACAATGCTTAAAGTGATTGCAGGCTTCGTTGGGGCGATGGGTGTTTTTGGAATTGTTCCTATTTTATTCATCTCCATTTTAACTGGTTTTGAATTCTTCGTAGCATGTTTGCAGGCCTATATTTTCTCTATGTTAACCTGTATTTACCTTAACGAAGCACTATCAACAGAGCACTAATCCATAAATACTATGCCATTTTTTACTGATACAGCAATTAAACCCCTAAACTTACTTTTTTGTATTTCAACTTTTTATAAAGAAAAAACAAAAGAGATGTTTGCCAATTCTCTAAATTCTCTTTTTGAAAGCCATCTAAAAACTTTTAATCCTTCTAAAGTTTCCATCGTTGAATTTTCGGAAGGATTTGTAAGTATATTTTTAGGAAATGCTAAAGAAATGCTTAAAAAAGACTCTCATCAAATTCAAGTTGTTTCTGTTGCGGAATTGCCTAAAATCATCTCTAATATAGCACTTGATAAGAGATTCTCCTTCTTTTCTCTAAAGGATTTACAAAATAATGAAATTTTGAAATTTGCTTCTATATCCGTTAACGGCAGTCTTGAAATTCCTCAAGTTGCATCATTTTTTTTAAATAAACATAAAGATATTGATGGCGTTATAGCTCTTGGGATAATAAAAAAAGGAGCGACGGATCATAACCACTACGTTGCTACGGAATGCATGAGAGGAATTGGAAAAGTATCTTTAAAATATTCAATTCCTTTTGCAAATGGAATAATAACTGCAGATACAGATAAATTAATAGAAGATAGAATATCAGCAAGCGGTCAAAACATCGGTAAAGCCACAGTTCAAACCTGCCTTGATATTATATTCTTAAAACGAAAAATGGAAACAATTTTTTAACACAATATGTCTTTTGCTTTAGAACTTAAAAACGAACTTTTAAAATATAATTTACTAAATCATCCATTTTATCAAATGTGGAATGAAGGTAAAATATCAATCTCAACTCTTCAAGAATACTCTAAGCAGTATATGTTTCAAGTAAAAGCCTTACCAACATATATTAGCGCTACTCATTCAATTACCGAAGATACCGACATGCGTAAAATTTTAACAGAGAATTTAGCTGATGAAGAAATTAATGGAGAGGATCACGTTTCCCTTTGGGTTGATTTCGCTAGAGGTCTTGGGGTTTCTGAGGAAGAAATTAAAACCGCTCACAAATCCCATTCTATTCAAAATTTAATTACAATTTGCAAAGAGCATGCCTCTAAGTCGTCCGCTTCTGGTTTTGGCGTTTTATATGCACAAGAACACAATTATGCAAACATCGCAACAACTAAAAAAGAAGGTCTTGAGAAACATTTTGGAATGTCTTTCCAAAAAGAAGCAACTAAATTCTTTACAGTTCATGAGAAAGCAGATGTTTGGCATGCAGAACAAGTTGAAAAGCTACTAAATAAACTGACTCTAGATGAACAAAAACAAGCACTTGAATCTGGAGTTGCAGTTATGAAAGCGTTGAACGGATTTTTAGATGAGATGCTCGCTCTTGAAAAAGCTTCTTGCTAGTATTCGCCACGCAAAAAATATAAGCCTTGAGGAGGTGCAAATTGAAAAAACCTTGCAAAAGTTGGAGTTTTTAAGGAATTTCTAATGAAATCTTCTCCAAACTTACCTCTTGCACAATCTACGCTTGCACCAACTATACCCCTCACCATCTGATGCAAAAATGACTGTCCCCCGATTTCCACTTCAATTATATCTTCATTTCCAAGGTTCAATTTTGTGAAATCAACAGTTCTTACTGGATTTTTATGGTTATTATCAATTACTCTAAAGTCTTCAAAATTATGCATACCTTCAAAAATTTTTAAGATTTGAGCTAGATTTTCAAGGTTAATTTTGTAAGGAATAAGCCAAACTCTATCTTTATAAATTGCACTTTTAAAACTACGATTGAGTATTTTATACTTATAGACACGCTGTTTGCAGGAATATCTAGCGTGAAAATCTATATCCACTATCTCAGAGAAAATAGCGGAGATACCTTCCCCTCTTAAATTATAGTTTAAACCTAATGCCAATTTTCCTTTTGGAAATTCAAACTCAAAATCAGTTTTGACATTAAAAATCTGACCCAAAGCATGCACGCCAGCGTCCGTTCTACCGCAAAAATTCAATTCTTTCACTCTATTATTTAATAGATTTAAAAGTGCTTTTTTTACCACATCTTCAATTGTTCTCTCCCCACTTTTTTGAGATTGCAAACCACTATAATATGTGCCATCATATTCTAAAATTACCTTGTAATTCCTCATAAAATTAACACTTTTTGACCAAAGGAAACACCGTTTTTTATATCTTTAAATGCCTGTTCTGCATTTTCAAATTTATAAGATGTGATTTTTGGCTTTACAACATTTGCTTGAATGCTTTTGAAGTATGCAAGAGATGTAGTTACTAGGTTTGCATAGTCTTCAATGAAGTTGCTCATTGAAATACCTGTCGCTGTAATGGATTTTTCTCTTTGCAATTCTAAGTTAAATTTCTTTGACTCTCCAGTTATCTTTCCAAACGAAAGGAAGAAACCACGAGTTTTGAGTATTTTGAATGCAAAATCTTCTACATCTTTCCCTAGGCAGTCAAAAAAGAAATCTGCTCCTTTGCCTTGGGTTATTTCCATTACTGCCTCTATAACATTTTCTTTTTTGTAGTTTACGATGTGCTTAGCTCCGTTTGAGGCTATAAATTCTTTTTTTGAATTTGAGGAGGTTAGGGCTATAAGATTAAAACCTGCCCTAGTTGCAATTTGCGTAATAATTGAGCCAACTCCTCCGCTCGCGCCTGTTAAAACTATTGATGATGGAGGTTTTATAATGAAGACTTTACACAGCAGTGTGTAGGCGATGAGACCTTTTAATAATGTTGCTCCTTGTGTTATTTCACAGTATTTTGGGACTGGGATTAAGTAATTTTCTTGAATTGAGCGGTATTTTACAAATGCTCCAGGGTTGTAAGTTGCATAACATAGCCTATCTCCCTCTTTAAAATTTTTAATACCATCTCGTGAGGAAGCAACCACAACTCCGCTTGCTTCAATTCCAAAAATTCCGTATTTATTAGGGTTTTTAACTCTTCCATCTAGAACTTTTATATCATCATAATTCAACCCCAATGCTTGATGTTCTAGTATTACTGAACGAGATTGTAATGTTGGACTTGAGAAGTTTTTATAGGAAATTCCACTGCCTTCCGTTGTAATTGCACTATTCATAGTATTCTTCTATTAGGATTTTATTGTCTTTTGAAGAAAAAACTAGATTTGCTCCAAACTTTACGGCAACACTCAAAGTCAAAATTCCTAAAAGTAGGTTTATTACCTTTCTCTTACCTATTTTTAAAGATATGATTGAACTGATTTGAGACCCAACAGCGGAGCCAATAATAAGCAACGTGCCAAGCAAAACATCCAAAAGACCTGTCTTAAAAATATGAAACATAACCACAAGTGTTGTAATTATGAGTATTTGAAGTAGAGATGTTCCAATTGCTATATCGTTTTTTACATCCATAAGCGAGACCATAGCAGGAACTAAGATAAACCCTCCGCCAACGCCCATCATCACAACTAATACACCTGTAAATATGCCAAGAAATATTGGAATTAATGCAGAACATTCAACACCTGCGGTTTTGAAATGCATATTGAATAGAGTGAGTTTTCTTTTGCTTTTTTGCCTAGGTTCGTTGTTGCTAGAGAAATAAGTTCTAAAACTTACAAAACTAACAAAAGACATAAGGCAAATGTAAAATAAAGATATTACTAAATCAATGTTTCCAACTTTGGAGAATGTTTCAAATATAATTGAGCCAATGTAAGAGCCGATAAAGCCCGATCCAGCAAGTATAAAACCTAATTTAAAGTCTACCTTTTTAGGCTTTATTCGTGGAAGAATGCTTGAAAAACTTGTGCCAACAATTTGATGAGCAGATGTAGCGACAGCAACTGAGGGAGAAACCCCAACTGCGGTTAAAAGTGGAGTTGAAATAAAACCACCTCCAATGCCCAATAACCCAGACATAATGCCCGATATGAAACCAATTCCAAGTATTATTAAAGCACTAATTTGAACTTCAGCAACAGGAAAGTATAAGGCAAAAAGTTTAGTCATCATCTTCATTAATGTTGTTTATTTTTTCAATTTTTAGCAGACTTATTTTACTAACATCTTTCTGAAGTATGGTGAATTTAAAATCCATAATTTCAAACTCCTCGCCTTCTTCAGGGATTTTTTCTGCTTTTTCAATTACAATTCCTGCCATTGTTGACGCTTTTTCATGATTGAAGTGCGACCCAATTTCTCGGTTAAAGTCTCCAATTTGACACTCTCCATTTACTATCCACACATTCTCTCTTTCTTCCACGATGTTTTTCTCTGCCTCGTCATGTTCGTCTTCAATCGTCCCAACAATTTCTTCTAAAATGTCCGCAAGTGTCACAATTCCCATCATTCCGCCATATTCATCAACAACAATTGCCATATGGCTACGCTTCTTTTTAAACTCCATCAACTGCGTTTTTAACTTTATATTTAAAGGCACAAATAGCGGTCTTAGTAGTATAGATTTTATATCCTCTTTAGTAATTTCCTCCTTAGTATTCAATAAAACCAAAAAGTCTTTTAGGTGTAAAATTCCTAGCATTTCATCAGGAGTATCGTCGTAAACTGGTATTCTTGTATGTGAAGTTTGATTGATAAAATCAGTTATTTCTTCAATACCGCTTTGTATGTCAATCATATCACAATCTTTTCTATGCGTCATTACGCTTTCAACATCCATCTCCACTAGGTTTAAAACTCCCTCAAGCATATCTTTATCGTTTTTTATAAAAGCTCCTTGAATGTGTTGATATTCTATTTCTCCCCTTAAAGTCTCTAACCCTGCTTGAGAATTTATACTCCTTTTAAACCCAAAGGAAGATAGTAAAAATGAGACAAATCTATTAATTAAGAAAACCACAGGCCCTAGGATTTTTTCAAGAATTGAATAGAAAAAAATTAGCGACATTGATATATTTTCAGGCTTATTTATTGCAATGGTTTTTGGTGTTATCTCTGCGAAAATAAGTATTATAAGTGTAAGCAAAAGAGAGCCAGCGATAGGTGCATACTCATAAAAACGCCAATTTTGAGGAATATGCTCAATTGCTATTATCGTAACAACCGAAGCAGCAAGTATATTAACTGCATTATTTCCAAATAAAACAAGCGATAGAAGTTTATCTTTCTGTTCTAAGAATTTATCTAATATTTTTGCCTTTTTATATCCATCTTGTTTCAGTTTATGGATTTTACTTTTAGAGGATGCAATTAAGCTAGCTTCCGCAAGAGAAAATAAAAACGAAAAGATTAAACAAATAAATAAAATAATCAAGTGCAGTAGCAGACTGGGGTTCACAAATTAAAAATAATTACTAAAAACTTTTCTGATTTTAAAATGAGTTTTTTTTATGTCAAGCACAATTTTTATTTTTACTTGATTTTTTTTGCATATTTATTTAAACTTTAGCAAGTGATTTATTTTTGTGAAATGCAATTTAGTGAAAAGAAGTTTTTAAAAGGGGGGAATTATAATGAAAAAGCAATTGTGCAGATGATGGTGGCGAGAGATTTGGTTGATTTTGCTATACAAGATTTACAATTTGCAAAAACTGTGCTTGATGTAGGCTGTGGTACGGGGTTTGTAGGGCGAGAGATTTTAAAAAAATTTAGCAAAAATGGACCTATTTTGATTGGTTTAGAACCTTCTTTAGAAATGTCTATCTTTGCAAAGCCTTACTATGATGAGATTTTTTCTTGTAAATTTGAGGATTTTAAAGAAAAAAAGGCAGATTTAATGATTTCCTCTATGTGCTTTCAATGGATTGAGAATTTTGAAGAAAGCCTTACTAGATTTGATAAATCTTGGTTTGCAATGCCCCTAGAAGGAAGTTTGCACGAGCTTGAAAACGCATTTTTGAATGCAGGCTTAAAAAGCCCTATACTTCAGTTTAAAAAACCTACATTTAAGGCATTTGCAATTAAGGAATATGCTTTAAAGTTTAAAACCGCTTTACAGGCTTTGAAGTCTTTTAACGAGATAGGAGCAAAAGTTGAAACAAATATCAAAATTTCTCATAATGAAATCAAGAGTTTGGAGAGGTTTTTTAATGGAGTTATATCTTGGAAAATCGGTTTTTTTAATTTTTGATAAATATCATTTTTGATAAATAAAAATCAGTCTTTAATTTAAAAGTAATAGAAAATAATTTTTATTTCATTAACGCTTCAAAGATTCTATTTCGTGTACATTGTTTTTCTGTTGTTTGCTGATTTGTTAAACCTAGAGGTTTCTCTTCTTTACTAGATAGCCTTGAATCATTGGATTTAGATCCCTCAATTTTTTCTAAATTAACATTCTCACTATCCAACAAAGGCCCCCAAATAAACTTCGTATTTTCCCACTCCGAAATCAGATATCCATTGCTTTTTTCTTTGCTTTTTTCTGCATTTTTAATTCCATTCTCAAGTATTTTATTTAATTGTTCAAACTTGCCATTTTCTTTCGATAAATCCTTTTTGAGCTCTTTATCTTCAGGTTGTATAGATAAAGCTATACCACGCATGATATTTTCTAGTAATGTGATATTATCACCACCAATCCGTGCGAACGGAAGTAGAATTAAATAAAAAACATTTGATTTATTTGATGTTTCAAAATTCTTTAAATCTCCATATTTTTTTCTCATATCTTCAACATAAAATGGTAATGCATTTTGCCAAAGAATTTCACATTCTCCATCTCTTAAAGGTTCTGTTTGAGCTTTTTTATAAATATATT
>JBILVD010000056.1:0-7739 GCA_044370655.1 Candidatus Deianiraeaceae bacterium
GCTATAAAATTTTCTTAAATAAATTGGCAATTATATACTTAGGACTTGCTAAATAATTATAGATATTAGCACTGCTAAAAACAAATAGATAAAGCAAGATGCTTATTAAATATCAAGCGTAAGCTTGCTATTATCAATCTTGAGATTTGCTATATCTTTTTGTTCTTCTATTAAATCTTGCAAGATAATGTCTTATTATAATTAATATCAATATAGCTTGCGATTGATATTTTGTTAATGTCTATTAAAATTTAGCAGTGCTTTTTTTTTCCAGTCTAAACCTAAATTATTTCTTATTTGGGTTGAGGATACATCAAACATTTTGCTCCAAATTACGATTGGTTTGTATTTAATTGCAGACTTTGAACGCAAATTCTTGTGAACTCCCTTCCTTGCAAAAACGACGAGTTGCATTTTTTTTGCCATAAAATCTGCCCCTCTCCATTTGTGAAATGAAGCTAGGCTATCAGAGCCCATAATCCAAAATAATTTAGAGGAGTAAAAGGTTTTTAGGGCTTTTTTTGTTGTTTCGATTGTTTCAAAACTCTTTAAATCACTTTCAAAATCTACCACTTCCTCAATTTTGGGGGAGATGATTTTGTTACACATTTCCATTCTCACTTTTTGCGGAAGGTAGTCTTGACCTTTTTTAAAAGGATTTTCAGGCACTACTAACCAAAGTATTTTTGAAAGCTTGAGTGTTTTGAATACAATTCTTGAAACTCCAATATGCCCGAAATGAGGTGGATTGAAGCTACCTCCGAATAGTCCTATTCTTCTTAAGAAAGTAGCTTTATATCTCATTTTTTTTGCCTTTTTTGATTTTTTGCACCTTGGGAGCGATAGTCTTCTTTTTTATCATCCAACCTTCTTGCAACTCTGCCGAAGTTGAGATCATACTTGCTAATTTCAATAAGAACTTTGTCAAGGACGGAAATTCTAATTCTCTTCTTCCTAAGTCTACCTGAACCTTTTGCCATCATCACTACTCCGTTTTCAAGCCTAACTCTGAAAATGAAGTCTGGTAAAATTTCTTCCACTACTCCTTTTACTTCAATTAATCCTTTTTCTTCGTTTAAGGTTATATTATCATCCATATTATTTATAACAAACTTGTTTTACTTTATCAATTATTTTTGCAGTGTTTGGGAGACACTCTTTTTCAAGATTGGAAGCATATGGAAGTGGCACATCTTCTGCTGTTACTCTTAAAACTGGAGCATCTAGATAGTCGAACGCTTGTTCCATTAAAATTGCTGATATTTCAGATGCAACGCCTGCAAATCCCCAACCTTCCTCAACAACTACAATTCTGTTAGTTCTTTTGACAGAATTTATGATTGCTTCGCTATCTAAAGGTTTTATTGTTCTAAGGTCAATAACTTCACAGGATATTCCTTCTTCTTCTAGTTTTTGCGATGCCTCAAGAACAAATTTCATAATGTAAGAAAAACCGACTAATGTGCAGTCTTTTCCTTCTTTAACGATTTTTGCTTTTCCTATTTCTACTTCTTCGTTGAAATCGTCTCCTACTTCTTCAGAAACTCCGTATAAAAGTTCATTTTCAAGAAAAACTATGGGGTTTTCGTCTTTTATTGCTGATTTTAAAAGAGCTTTTGTGTCTTTTGCTGTAAATGGGGCAATTACTTTAAGCCCTGGGCAGTGTGCGTACCAAGAAGCATAGCATTGAGAGTGTTGTGCCCCAACTCTTGATGCTGCTCCGTTTGGCCCCCTAAATACTATTGGGCATTTAACCTGACCACCCGACATATAAAGTGTTTTTGCGGCGGAGTTTATTATTTGGTCTATAGCTTGCATTGCAAAATTGAATGTCATAAATTCAACTATAGGTTTTAAACCTGCAAATGCTGCCCCTACCCCAATTCCTGCAAAACCATGCTCTGTGATTGGTGTATCTATTACTCTTTCACTCCCAAATTCTTGTAAAAGACCTTGGGTTACCTTGTAAGCACCTTGATACTCTGCAACTTCTTCTCCCATTACAAAAACTCTTTCGTCTGCTCTCATTTCTTCCGCCATTGCGTCTCTTAGAGCTTCTCTAACTGTAATTTTCTGCATAACACTAAAAACAATAAACTTATTCTCTAGCTATTTTTAATAAAAGTCAACATAATTTTAAAAAGTTTTTGAAAATTTTTGTTGGCTGGGGCGGAAGGATTCGAACCCTCGCATGACGGGACCAAAACCCGCTGCCTTACCGCTTGGCTACGCCCCAATATTAGATTTTTTTTATATATAAAAGCTAAAGTTTTATTTTGTCAAGCTATTTTTTTATTTTTTAACAAAAAAATTTTATGATTTGCTGGAGTTTTAAGCAAATTTAATATAATTTGTTAATTTTAGGTATATTTTGGTGTGTTTTAGGCGACAAAATTTAGTATTTTATCTTTTATAAAAATCTCTTTTTTAATCTCCTTACCTTGTAAGTGCTTCAAAATTCCTGCCTCTTGCATTGCAATTTGCTTAACTTCCTCAAATGGCAAACCTTTTGCAACTTCAATGTTTGCACGTAATTTTCCATTAACCTGTATGGTGATTATGCAAGTTGCATCTTCCAAAAGCTTCTTTTCAATTTCTGGGAAGACTTCCGGGAAGGTGTTCACTCTTAAGTTTAAAATCTCCGCTATTTCAGAGGATAAATGTGGGGTGAATGGGTTTAACATTGCAAGTAGATAGGGGGTGAAAAATCTTGCTTCTTCCTTTGAAAGCTCAAATAAAAGATTGGAAAATTCACGAATTTTGGCGATTGCTCTGTTAAATGAGATGGTTTCTATATCTTCTTGATAGCCTTTCATTAGCTTAAAAGCTGTTTTAATATGCTTTATACTTGGTTGTTTTGCCTCAATTTTTAAGGATGATAGGAGGTTAAAAAGTTTATTTAGAAATTTGTGAGAAGCTAAAACTCCTTCCTCGCTCCATTCCATATCCCTCTCCGGTGGGTTATCTGACGCTATAAAAAACCTAGCTGTGTCTGCCCCATACTTCTCAACTATTGTTGCTGGATCTACCACGTTTTTCTTGGATTTACTCATTTTTATACTTGTCCCAATTGTGTAAGTATTTGGTGGCATAACGCTTGCTTCTTCTGGAGTTAGCCACTTTCCTTCAAGAGTTTGGTAAGTTTTATGGCAAACCATACCTTGAGTTATCAACCTCTCAAAGGGCTCATCAAAGGGGATTGGGTAGCCGATTTTTTTTAAAGCACGATTGAAAAATCTAGCATAAAGTAAGTGTAAAATCGCATGCTCTATTCCTCCTATATAGTCGTTTACTGGGGTTGGATTTTTAAAAGCGAAATTCTCTCCCCCCTGCCCTGAAAACCTCAGGAAATACCACGAACTTTCAAAGAATGTGTCTAGGGTGTCTGTTTCTCTTTCTGCGTTTTCACCACAAGAGGGGCACTTGGTATGCTTCCAAGTTGGGTGCTTTTTTAGGGGGTTTTCTCCTATTTTAATTGTGATGTCTTTGGGGAGGGTTATTGGTAAATCTTCTTCTTTTACGGGAACGACTCCGCATTTAGGGCAATTGACAACAGGAATGGGGCAGCCCCAGTATCTCTGCCTTGAAACTCCCCAGTCTTTAAGCTTAAAGTTGACCTTTTTGCCAAATTTTTGCAAGCTCCTTGCTTTAGCTTCACTTGTGTTTAAGCCGTTTAAATCGCCTGAATTTATCATTATTCCTGCCCCTGTGAATGGTAAGTCTTCTTCATTTTTAATCACTCTTTTAATTGGAAGGTTGTATTTAACTGCAAATTCATGGTCTCTTTCATCGTGAGCGGGGCAACCAAACAAGGCGCCTGTTCCATAGTCCATCAATACAAAATTTGCTATATAAACGGGGATTTTCTCTTTATTTACAGGGTTGATGGCAAAAAGACCTGTAAAAAAGCCTTTCTTCTCTAGCTTGTCCATATCCTCCCCCTTAGTGCTACCTTTTTGGCATTCGTTGATGAAGTCTCTTGCTTCTTTTATGCTGTTTGCGATTTTATGTCCGTAAGATATAGCAAGGAATGAGGCTCCGTGTAAAGTTTCTGGTCTTGTTGTGAAAATACGGATTTTTTCCCCTGTTTCAAGTTCAAAGTCAAGTTCTACTCCTTCGCTTTTGCTTATCCAGTTTTCTTGCATCATCTTTACTTTTTCTGGCCATTTTGTTAGAGAATTTAGCCCCTCTAAAAGCTCCTCGCTAAATGCGGAAATCTTCAAAAACCATTGAGAAAGCAGGCGTTTCTCCACTATCGCTCCGCTTCTCCAACCTCTTCCATCAATTACTTGCTCGTTTGCAAGCACGGTTCCATCTACAGGGTCCCAATTCACGAGGCTCTCTTTTTTGTAGGCAATTCCTTGTTTTAAAAAGTCTATAAACATTCTTTGCTCGTGTTTGTAGTAATTTGGAAGGCAGGAAGTTTCCTCCTTCTCCCAGTTGAATGAAAAGCCGATTTTTTTTAGTGCCTCCTTCATTCCTGATATATTTTCTAGCGTCCATTTTTCAGGGTGTAATCCCTTTTCAATCGCTGCATTCTCGGCAGGTAGACCGAAGGCGTCCCATCCCATGGGGTGAAGCACTTTAAAGCCTTTCATTGTTTTGAAGCGGGCTATAACGTCTCCTAAAAGATAGTTCCGCAAGTGCCCCATATGAAGCTTACCAGAAGGATAAGGCCACATTGAAAGCACGAAATAGTTTGCATCTTTCACATTAAAAATGCCTGATTTTTCCCAATTTTCTTGCCATTTTTGCTCTATTTTTGCAAAGTCGTATTTCATAGAACGCAATTAAATAAGTTATGATAAAGGGAAAAGAATTTTTTGCAAGTGAATTTTTGTATTATTTTTGGTAATTATATACTTTGTTAACCAAAAACCTTATAATGATATTATATAGTATAGTAAATAATCAATCATTATACTATAAAAAACAATGAAACAGAATTTTTAAAAGAATTAACTCAGTTATCTTTTAAATATAATCTTATAATCCGTAAAAGTATTGATGGATATCCCGTTCTAGTTGAATTAGAAAGAGATGATAATTGGGAAGGGCAATATACAATATATTGTATATGAAGTCTTAGATGGACTTAGATACAGTAATTAAGCCAACTTAATGCTAAGCCCTGAATTTGAACCAGCTGGTAATCTAAGAAAGGTATCAATTCCTATATTGCTGCGTAAATCTTGCAATAAAGTTTTTGCTAAAACGGTCATTCCTATTTTTTCCTCCGAATTAGGTCTTGGATTTATTGAATACTTTGCTCTATATACTACAATAGAGTAATTGTTATTTATAGCGTGTAAACACAAGCCACGCATATAAAATCTATTAAATTCACCTGAAGCAAGCATTTCATATGCATCATTTGGCATAGTTACTTTTGTAATTCCATTTTTAACTTTTCTGTCATAATGTGAATTAAGTCTGTCATTTTTTTTAATTTGTGTAGCAAGCTATTTATCATCATACAACTCAACTGCAGTTTTCAATAGATCTGGATAATCTTGCTTACCTACATTACTTAAAAGTGGACTTAAATAAAGAGTGTCAGAAGAATTATCTGCCTCAATTTCTTGTAGCATAAGTTTCCTAACTTCGTCTATTAGGTTTGAAAAGGTAAATGACGTTGTGAAAATAAAAAATTAATGTAAGAAAGGTATAATTTTTTCAAACGCCTTTTCAACGATTTTAAGAAAAAAGTTGAAAATAGATTCTTGGTTAACAAAGTATATAATTACCTTATTTTTTTGTAAAATAAGTCCTCACTTGCTATCCTCTGAGTAAAATTGCGCCTTTTTGTTTGGAATTCCGTCCCACGCTTTTGCCCCCTCAAGTGGAGGTTTAACTTCCGTTATCACGGGCCACTTTTTGGCGTATTTGTGGTTAAATTCTAACCAATCAAGAAGTTCTTCACTTTCGGGGAATATAGCCTCTGCTGGGCATTCTGGCACGCAAACTCCACAATCTATACACACTTCAGGATCAATAACTAGCATATCTTCACCTTCGTGAAAGCAGTCTACGGGGCAAACCTTTACGCAATCCGTATATTTACATTTAATGCAATTATCCGTTACAACAAAAGTCATATTTTCTTAAAAACGCTAATAACTTCAACATGAGTAGTTTGGGGGAACATATCAAGTGGGTGGCACTCTAAAAGTTCGTATTTTTCTTTTAAAAGGGCGGTATCCCTAGCAAAGCTTGCGGGGTTGCAAGAAACATAAACAAGCCTTTCCGCCCCTATTTCAAGAATTTTGGAGATGATGGTTTTTTCAAGCCCGTTACGGGGAGGGTCTATAACTATCGTGTTTGGCTTGCCGTTTTCCATTATAAAGCCCTCGTTTAGGGTGTCTTCAACTTTTCCTTTGAAAAATCTAATGTTTGAAATGCCCTCTTCTTTTGAGGTATCTCTAGCACTTTGCACGCATGAGCCTACTACCTCCACTCCAACAACCTTCTTCACTTTTTTTGCAATGTGAAGGGAGAAGGTTCCTATTCCTGAATATAAATCAAGAACTAAATCTTCCGCCTTAAAATCCCCTACTTCAAGCACTTTTTCAATTAGCTTTTCTGCCATTTGTGTGTTGACCTGTGCAAAGCCTGTAATTGGAACTTTGAAGTTCATTTTAAGTAGGTTTTGATTAAAGAAAGGCTCGCCGATAAATCCGTAAAGTTTGGTCTCTGATATAATATCCATCTCTTTTTTATTCACTCCCCAGTAAAGGGAGGATATATCACTGAAATTCTGCTTTAAAGCCATGCATAAATCTGCTTGAAGCACTTTTGGTTGCTCTCCGAAAATAATCACGACGCACAACTCTCCTTTTGCATTAGTTCTTGCAATTAAGCTACGCATTAGCCCTTTTTTTGCCTTTGCGTCCCAAAAGCTTGCATTTCTTTTAATGCAAAATTCTCTCACAAAGTTCACAAGTTTGCTCACGTTTGCGGGCATTAAATGGCACTCGTGAATATTCAAAACTCTGTCAAATCTGCCTGTAGTGTGGAGACCTAGCGCTCTTCTTTCTTTGTTTTCCTCTTCGTTTGTTATCCATACTAAGTTTGAAAATGCGAAGTCCATCTTGTTTCTATATTCATACTCGTTAATAGCGGGAATAATGGGGTAGATTTGGGGGTTTTCTACTTTTGCGATTTTAGATAGGGCGTCCTTCACTTGCTTTTGCTTGACATCAAGTTGACCTTTGTAGGTGATGTGTTGAATGGAGCAACCGCCACAAAGCCCAAAATGCCTGCATAAAGCCTCTCTTTTTAGGTTAGAATTTTGCACGATTTCTATAACTTCTGCAAATGCAAAATTCTTCTCATCTTTGGTTATTTTAGCGTTGACAACCTCTCCCACGACGGTGTTTTTAATGAATAAGACTTTTGCAAACTCCTCGCTTCTTCCAACTCCAAAACCTTCCGAGTTTATATCGTTAATTTTAATATTTTTAATTTCCATATCAATTTGTATTTTTGTTTATATTTTATTTTAAAAATCTAAAAAAGCAAGGTTAATTTATGAAATTATGGTAAGGGGTAAAGTTGTTTATTGTGTATTTTTTTAGGTTGTATTTTTCAACCTTAACTTTTTGGTGTATGGTGATTTGTTGGCTTACTTCTGCGGTTTTAAAAAATTTGTATAAAGTCTTCATAATATGTGTCATCATTTTTTTGGGTCTCCTTAATTTTTTAAGGAAAATTTTTATAGTTTAGTATATAAATGTGAG
>JBILVD010000057.1:0-7632 GCA_044370655.1 Candidatus Deianiraeaceae bacterium
CCTCTTGGTTTACCATTCTTAACAAGATTGGATGATTTGCAAAATAAACATTCTTTCATAAAGATTTAAACAGATATAGCTAACGCTATATCTGTTATTTCTTAATGTCTGCTGTTTTTTGACAATGTCAAGAAATTGGGAGCAGTGCTAATAAATTACTATTGACATATATTTAAATTATATTTAACAATAGATAATTTTTATTAAAAAGATGTTTGATTTTAACTTTAAGATAATAATTCCTGTAAAGGGAAATAGCGAGCGTGTGAAAAGTAAAAATGCTCTTCCATTTGGGGATAAACCCACGATGCTTGAATGGAAAATTTCCCAGCTTCTTGAGGTTTTTAAGCCTTCCGATATAGTTATAAGCACTGATTTTGAACCCTTTAAGGATATTGCAAGAAAGAATGGTTGCCTTCTACACGAAAGAACCACCGAGGAATGCAATGATAATAAAATTTCTGCAAATGATGCAATTTATGGAATTTTAAAGGATATCAGCGTAGAGCATTTTGCTTGGATTCCTGTAACTTCACCACTTATGAATTCAAATGAATATCAAAAATGCTTCATAGAGTACGAAAAAAATGTTATAAATGGCTCATTTGATTCTTTATTTAGCTGTCAACTTTATAAAGAATATTTTTGGAATGAAATAAGTCCAATTAATTACACATTAGAAAAACATATTATATCTCAAAATTTACCAAATTGGTATAGAGTGACAAACGGATTTTATATGGTTCCTCAAAGTATAGCATACAAAAATAAGTATTTTCTTGGAACAAATCCTTACAAAGTGGAGGTTTCAAAACTTGCAGGACTAGATATAGATTACCCAGAAGATTATGAAATTGCAAAAGCACTTTATCCGCTTTACTTACAAAAAAATAACAGCTTAAGGTAGAAGGCTTATAAGTATTTTTTTGCTTTTTAATAGGATAGATTTTCAATTTTGTTTTACGATGTTTGTAAAGATATCATATTTACCTCTAAAAGCAAATGAAGAGGCAATTAAAACAAGGCTTTCAACAATTCTAAACACAAAACTAAAGTGCAATTGCAGGGCGGAGGTAAAAGGGTTTTACATCTTCTGTAAATAAATGCGGAAAGCGAAGATAGGCTTTTATCACACTCTCGGAGTTTATCCTCGCATTCTCCACCATCCCCTCTTTTGCAAGTTTTAAGCCTTCTAGGTTGCCAAAAATGAAATTTAATCTTTTTCACTTGACAAATGTTGTTTAGCATTTCACTTACACTTATATAAATTTTTTAATATATGTTATATAGCGACTTCTACTACTCAGATGATATATTACACGGAAGAAAAATCAAAAAAATGTTTACTTCACTTTGCGAGCAAATTATTCAAGATGATAAAAAAACATTAGGATTTCATTATGAAAGATTTAAATACCATGATAGCCCGTTATTTGGCAAAGAAACTCAAGCAGTACCACTTATCGCAATTAGCTTAAATAAAATTGGAGCAGAATGTATATTCCCTGAATTTTCCTATAAATCAAACAATACGGATCAAAGATTTATTGATTTATATTTTTGCTATGAAAAAGAAGAGTATTTTTTGGAAGCAAAGCACGGTTGGTACTGTTTAAGTGAGAACACTTCGGATAATGTTCATTCTGCAGTTGTAAAGAGTTTTAAAAATATGCTACAACAAATGAGGCAAAATAAAAAGGAATTCAGAGATGAAGAGTATATTAATTTCGGATTTATGCCAATTGTGTGCTACACAGCTCAAAGTAAAAGTAGAGGTGATTATGAAACTTCCGATATATTGGAAAAGTTTAATCACTTAATAGATAAAAGATCAGGAATGCAAATGCTTGGATTTGAGTATAAAATAGAGGATAATGTTATAAAATCAAGAAAAGATGATGAAGATAAACCAAATATTATTTATAAAATCATTTTCCTTGGTTTATTTCAAAGTAAAAACCTTAAACAACAAAACTAAACTTTCTCAAAATAAATATTCATTCAATAGAAAAACCTGCAAAAATAAAATCATCACACTTGTCAAGCCCGCTCTCTTCTTTGTGTGTTTTTGTGTGAATATAACCTTTGCAAATTGCATATTTCAGGATTGTTATATTCTTTAATATTCAAGTTTGCATAATCAAAAGGATTTTAAAGAAAAAGATATGACACCTGTCCATTCTATTGAAGATGTAAGGACTGAATTTGACAAGATAATCACGAAGTAACGATTGCAGGGCGGAGGTAGAAGGGCTTTGCATCTTCTGTAAAAAGAGACGGGAAGCGAAGATAGGCTTTTATTATGCTCTCGGAGTTTATCCTCGCATTTTCCACCATCCCCTCTTTTGCAAGTTTTAAGCCTTCTAGGTTGCCAAAAACCTCTAGGTCTTCATTTTGCAAAATCTCATTTACTTCACTCAAATTAAGGTGCATCGCTTCCCCAACTTCCTCCAAATTTGCATTAAACCTTTGAATATAGAAGGTATCCCTCATTGCCCTCAACACAACTAGCAGATTTTTGGAAGGTTTCACATCAGGAAGGCTTGCAAGGGAAATTGCAAAAGAATTGGCAAACCTTCGCTCTACTTTGCTTCCAAAGCTAAGCCCAGATGTAAAACTAAGCCCAATCCTCACACCCGTAAAGCTCCCTGGTCCTTTATTTGTAAGTATCAAATTTACATCTTTAAGGCTTACCTCAACTTCATTAAAAAGCTCACAAATAAGCTCAAAAATACTATCCGACTGCCTACTCTCCCTTCTCTCCTCACGAGTAAAAATCTCCCCATTTTTAAAAATTGAAACGCTTGCCTGCTTAAAGCAAGTTTCAAAAGCTAGTAAAATCATAAAATGCTTGACAAATATTATAATATTCATTATAATAAATAACTTTAAAAGTAAATATTTTTTGTGATGTTGAAGCAAGAGGCGTTGGAGCTAGTTAAAAATCCGTCTTTCAATATAGAGGAAGCGATTTTAAAGCTTAAAAAAGAAAAAAATGCAATTTTGCTTGCTCACTATTATCAAGAAAGCGAAATTCAAGATATAGCAGACTTTATTGGAGATAGCTATGAACTTTCTAAAAAAGCAAAAGGAGCGGATGCTGAAATTATCTTATTTGCAGGAGTAAAGTTTATGGCAGAAACGGCAAAAATACTCAACCCCTCCAAAAAAGTTTTAGTGCCAGATTTAGAGGCAGGTTGCTCCCTTGAAAGCTCTTGCAAAGCAGAAGATTTTGCAAAATTTAGAGAGTTGCATAAAGACCATATAGCAATTACTTACATCAATTGTTCAGCAGAAGTGAAGGCACTTTCAGATATTATTTGCACTTCATCAAATGCACAAAAAATACTCTCCAAACTACCTCAAGACCAAAAAATTATATTTGCTCCTGATAGATTTTTGGGAGGATATCTAAACAAAATTACAGGCAGGAATATGCTTTTATGGAATGGTTCTTGCATGGTTCATGAGAGATTTTCAGAAGAGGAACTTATCAAACTTTCGCAGAAACATTCAAATGCTTACATTATTGCACACCCAGAATGCCCTGATGCACTTTTAAAGCATACAAAACATATAGGCTCAACATCATTTTTGCTTAATTTTGCAAAAGAGAGGCAAGGGGAAGAATTTATCGTCTTAACAGAACCAGGGATAATTCATCAAATGCAAAAAAATAATCCATCAGGAAAGTTCTACACAGTCCCTTACCTGGAAAGAGATGGAGTTTCCTGTGTTAGTTGTAACAATTGCCCATTTATGAAGTTAAACACCCTTGAAAAAGTGTTTTTAACCCTA
Organism: Candidatus Deianiraeaceae bacterium; assembly: GCA_044370655.1. GTDB lineage: Bacteria > Pseudomonadota > Alphaproteobacteria > Rickettsiales > Deianiraeaceae > CAZFPN01. The sequence goes on from JBILVD010000057.1 coordinate 3,799, forward strand.
GCCTCGGAGGAAAATGAGATAACAATTGACGAGGAAATTCGTAAAAAGGCAGAAAAATCCTTAAATAAAATGCTAGAACTTGCAATTTAGGTTTATGTACTCAGTTATTATTGTTGGTGGCGGGCATGCTGGAGTTGAAGCTTCCATTTTAGCTTCTAAAATTTGCGGACTTGAAGGTAAAAAAGTTGCTCTTGTAACTTTAAGAGAAGATAACCTTGGAATGATGTCTTGCAACCCCGCAATTGGTGGAATTGGCAAAGGAGTAATTGTAAGAGAGATTGATGCCTTAGGAGGAATTATGGCAAAAGCAATTGACAAAGCTTCAATTCATAGTAAAATGCTTAACCAAAGTAAAGGAGAGGCAGTTTGGGGGCCAAGGGCTCAAGCGGATAGAGAGCTTTACAAAAAAAGTGTTAGCGAACTTATAAAAGAGCAAAAATTTTTAGATGTTATTGTAGATAGTGCTGAAGAGTTAATTGTTGAAGAAAATGAAGTTAAAGGTTTAAAACTTAAAGGCGGTAGAATTTTAAATGCTAAAGCAGTGGTTGTAACTACAGGAACATTCCTCTCTGGGCTTATTTTAATTGGAGAAAAGCGAATAAAAGCAGGAAGAGTAGATGAAGAGCCAAGTTATGGTCTTTCCACTTCATTAAAATCTCTAAAATTAGAAATGGGAAGGCTTAAAACAGGAACTCCCGCAAGGCTTTTAAAAGAGAGCATAAACTGGAGTATTCTTGAAAAACAAGAAGGAGATAACCCCCCTACTCCCTTCTCCTATCTTACTAAGGAAATTAAAACTCCTCAAATTTTCTGTGGAATTACTTATACAAATAAAACAGGGCATGACTTAATGCTTGCAAATGCAGAAAAATCCCCTATATATACAAAAGAAATTACAGCAAAAGGCCCTAGATATTGCCCTTCAATTGAAGATAAAATAACAAGATTTTCAAGTAAAGAGGAGCATAGAGTTTTTTTAGAGCCAGAAGGTTTAAACAGCCCACTTATTTACCCTAATGGTCTTTCAACTGCTATGAGTGAAGATGTTCAGCTTGCTTTTCTTAAAACGATAAAAGGGCTTGAGAATGTGGAAGTTGCAAAGTATGGATACGCCATAGAGTATGACTTTGTAAATCCCCAAGAACTTAAGGCAACACTTGAAACAAAAAAATGTAAAGGGCTTTTTTTAGCAGGGCAAATTAACGGAACAACAGGATATGAAGAAGCAGGAGGGCAAGGTGTCATTGCAGGAATCAATGCAGGGCTTTTAGCAACAGGTAGTAGTAAGGAATTTACAGTAGATAGAAGCGAAGGCTATATTGGAGTAATGATTGACGACCTAATAACAAAAGGCGTAATAGAGCCTTACCGTATGTTCACATCTCGCTCGGAGTATCGTCTTTCTATAAGAGCAGATAATGCAGACATTAGACTTACACAAAAAATTATAGACCTTAAAATAGCAGAAGATGAAAGAAAAAATCAGCTAAATGCAAAACTTGAAGGCATTAAACATTATATGCAGGTTTTAAAGTCTAGGTCTTTCACTTCAAGCGAATTAAATAAGGTGGGAATTATGGTAAGTCAAGATGGCATTAAAAGAAACGGATTTGAAATGCTTTGCCATCAACTAATTTCCTACAACGATGTTGAAAAAATGTTTAACGGAGAGCTTGCAAACATACCAGAAGATGTAAAACAACAAATTTTAATTTCCGCTAAATACAACTTTTACCTAAAGCAACAAGAGGAAGATATAGAAGCTTTCAAGAAGGACGAAAATCTTAAAATTCCACCAGACTTTAACTTTAGAAGCCTTAAAACCTTATCCACAGAAGTAATTGAAAAGTTTGAAACTCACAAACCACAAAACATAGGTCAAGCACTTAGAATTCAAGGCATAACCCCCGCCTCCGTTATATCCATTATTATAGCATTAAAGTAAATACTAATCTTTAAGAAAGAAGTAAAGTAAGCAACTTAAACTCTTTTAAAATTACTTATTTTTTTATCATACATCAAAAAACCTCTTGCAAACAAAAAATATTCCCTTAAAATATTAATCACAAATAACAAATATTTACTTTTATGAAAAAGTTTCCAATTGCTTTGTGCCGTGGTGATGGCATAGGTCCTGAAATTATGAATGCAACACTTAGAATTCTTGAAGCTGGAGGGGCAAACCTTGAGTATAATGAAGTTGTAATGGGAGAAAAAGTTTATCAAAGTGGGAATACTGCTGGAATTACGCCTGAAAGTATGGAAATTTTAAAAAAACATAGAGTATTTTTGAAAGCACCAATAACAACCCCTCAAGGAGGAGGATTTAAAAGTATCAACGTAACAGTGAGAAAGGCGTTTAAGCAGTATGCTAACGTTCGCCCTGTTGTTTCATATGCTCCTTTTGTGGAAAATCACTTCCCTCAAAACTTTGATGTAACAATTGTGAGAGAAAACGAGGAAGACCTTTACGCAGGCATAGAATACCGCCAATCAGGTGGAATTTACCACGCTGTAAAACTCCTTTCTGAGGCAGGAACAAGAAGAATTGTTGAATATGCTTTTGAATATGCAGTTAAGAATAATCGTAAAAAAGTTACTTGCATGACAAAAGACAACATAATGAAAGTGACAGACGGAATGTTCCACAGAGTTTTTGATGAAATTGGGGCGAAGTATCCTCAAATTGAAAAAGAGCATTATATAATTGATATAGGAACTGCAAGGCTTGCAAACGCTCCTTACCATTTTGATGTTGTTGTAACTCTTAACCTTTATGGAGACATAATCTCTGATGTTGTAGCTGAAGTTTCTGGGTCCGTAGGTCTTGCAGGAAGCGGAAATATAGGTATGAAATACTCCATGTTTGAAGCAATTCACGGTTCTGCTCCAACTATGGCAGGGCAAAATAGAGCTAATCCTTCAGGTCTACTTAACGGAGCAATAATGATGCTTGCACATATAGGTCAAGGAAGCGTGGCAACAAAAATTCATAACGCACTATTATATACACTTGAGCAAGGCATTGTAACTCCTGATTTAGCAAAAACAGAAACCGCAAAGCAAGGTAAAACTATAGTAGGAACAGACGGCTTTGCAGACGCAGTTATTAAAAACCTAGGTAAGATGCCAACAAAATTGAAACCTGTCTCTTACAAAGATTTTGAATTTTCCAACGAAGGTGGGGAAGATTACGATGAAATTAAAAACTCCACAGCTCATTTTGTGCAAGCTAAAAAGGAAATTGTTGGAGGAGACTTTTATGTTGCATTTAAAGGCTCTAATAAAGAGATAGGGCCTAAAGTAGAAGCTGTAAAAACTGATAAGATGTCTTTTAAGATGATTTCTTCTCGTGGGCTTACAGTGTGGCCAGAATCCTCTGGTTTGCCATACTCAAATGACCAATGGAGATGTCGTTTTATGGGAGCAAACTTAACACCAAAAGATATTATTAACATGCTAAGTGCTTTAAATGATGCGGGAATTGAAGTTATTAAACACGAAACTCTTTGTAGCTTTGATGGTAAAAACGGATTTTCCATGGGGCAAGCAGAGTAATTAGATATAATCAGATAAATAATATACACCTCCCCTTAAAGATACAGACTTTTACTACTTCCCATTTCTTACTTAAGATTAGTCTTAGATTTTAAAGGCTTCTCCCTTATAAAACTTTATAGATTTATAAGATAATCTCTCTCTTTAAAAATAAACACCTCAAATACTTTATAAACAACCACCTAAAATCACTATCTTAAAATATTTCTTTCAAAATTCTTCACTTTTTGCTTCCATACCTCACATTTATATACTAAACTATAAAAATTTTCCTTA
>JBILVD010000095.1:0-3397 GCA_044370655.1 Candidatus Deianiraeaceae bacterium
CTCTAAATTACGATATTATATTCCAGCCTTAGTTCGTAAAACTAAATGCTACTTCAAGTCTTTAAGGGTAGTTAAGATGGCTATGGATTTTTTTATGTATGTTTATGGCTATAATTAGATGTCAATTCCTTATTTTTGCTTGAATTTTTGCTTGACAAATGAAAAAATAAATTTAACCTTCAAAAAAAGATGTAAAATATGCAAAAGCTTGAAAACACAATTCAATACTCCTTTAAAGCTAGAGAATTACTGGAAGAAGCACTTACTCACCCCAGTGTTAAACGCTCAACAAAGACAAATTTCAGCTACCAAAGGCTAGAGTTTTTAGGGGATAAGGCACTTGGTCTTGTGGTTGCAAACGAACTTTTAAAAAACTTTCAAAATGAAGATGAGGGGCAAATTTCTCGCCGTCATAACGCGATTGTAGCAAAAAATTCTCTAAGCAGTATAGCAAAAAAGCTTGCAATTGGCAACTTCATCATTCTCTCAAAAAATCAAGAGGCAGACGGAGGGCGAGAGAGCGAAAACATATTAGAAAACGTCCTTGAAGCCCTAATTGGAGCCATATTTCTAGACGGAGGTCTAAATGAAGTGCAAAAATTTGTAGAACGATTTTTTGATATAAAAATAAATCTTGAAGCCCCGAAAGACAGCAAATCCGCCTTGCAGGAATGGTTTCAGAAAAAATACAAAAAATTACCAAAATACTTGCTAGAAAAATCTGAAAATGGAATTTTCACAACAAAAATCACAGTTTTTAATCAAGATTTCTTCGGAGAGGGAAAGTCAATCAAAGAAGCAGAAAAAGAATGTGCCAAAAACGCATTAAAGCATATATCGTCTAGATAATCTTAAACTGCACCTTAATTAAAGGCTCTTTTGTTGTCAGTTTATGAGCAATAGAGCCAACCGCCCTGCTAATTTTATACTTCACATCAGCATCCACCCCTTTCTCCTTCCTTTCAAAGCCTTCCAAAATAGCCTTAATATCCTTACGCACCATAATCTCAAAATCTTTGTGAATTTCCTTATCCTCAAACTCGTCTAAAAAACCAGGAGTTTCAATTTCGGGAGCAAAAACTAGATTTCCCGCCGAGTTCACAACTATATTCACAAAAATCGCCCCCCCATTAGCAAGCAAAACTCTATCCTTTAAAACCACACTTTCAGAATCACGCAACAAAAGCCCATCAACACACATTTTTCCATGAGAAACAACCCCAACCTTCTCTATTCCGTTTTTTCTAAACGCCATCACATCACCATTTTTAATACGGTAAGACTCCTCAACTCCAAGCTCTTTTGCAAAGGAAGCATGCTCAAAAATATGATACTGCTCCCCATGAGTTGGCACAGAAAAGCGAGGTTTTACAAGAGAATACATCTTTCTAAGCTCATCTCTATTAGGATGTCCCGAAACATGCACCTCATTCCCACGCTCTGTGATTATATTAATGTTCTTCAAAATCAACTTATTAAAAACAGAGTAAATCCGTTTATCATTTCCAGGAATAATCTTAGAAGAAAATATAACCGTATCATCTTCCTCAAGCTCTATATAATTGTGATTTCCACTCGCAATTTTTGTCAAAGCTGCATTATGCTCCCCCTGACAACCAGTGCATAAAATCAATAATTTATCTTTATTAAAACCACGAGCCTCTCTCGCATCCAAAAAATCATATTCTTGCAAATAACCACATCTCTTTGAAATATCCACAATTCTAGCAAGAGAAAAGCCAGAAATTACAACATGTCTACCAAGTTTTTTTGCAACAGATGCAATCGTCTCAAGCCTCGCAATGTTTGAAGCAAAAGTTGTAATCAAAACCCTCCCCTTCTGCTCCTTAATAATTTTTGTAAGACTTTTGTTCAAATCTCCCTCACTTCCACTCCAGCCTTCACTAAACACATTCGTGCTATCACAAACCATAGCATATACTCCTTCGGCTCCAATTTCCTTAATACGTCTCAAGTTGCTTTCGGCACCAACAACGGGATTTTTGTCTAACTTCCAGTCTCCAGTGTGAAAGATATGCCCAAAAGGAGTTCTTATCTTCACAGCCGCCATTTCGGGCACAGAGTGAGTAATGCCTATCATCTCAACTGTAAAAGGACCTATATTAATTTCCTTATTCGCACTTTCTTCAAATTCATGAATTTTCACATCTTCAGGATTAATGCCCCTTTCACGCAGTTTATGAAGCAAAAACTCCCTACCAATTCTACTAACATAAATAGGGCAACGCAAAAACTCCCATAAATACCCAACACCACCTATATGATCCTCATGTATATGAGTAATAATGAGGCCACAAATATCAGGCTTATGCTTAAAAATAAAATCAATTTTTGGAGTTGTAATATCAATACCAGGAATGTCCTCATCTGCAAAACCAATGCCACAATCTATTATAAGCCACTTGCCATCTTTGTGATAGAGGTTAAAATTCATGCCAATTTCATTGCTACCTCCAAGCGGTAAAAATAAAAAGTCATCTCTATGTTGTTTTATGCTAAAATTCTTATATTCCATTTGTCAATTCTTAAAAAATAATTGTGATTATAAAGCGGAAAAATTATTATGCAAGAGGTTTTTTTATTTTTTATTTTAAAATTTACAAAAAAGGTCAAATTTTATCTTGTTTTCATTGTTTTCATTATTTGTAGGGTCTTTTGCATTATTCAAAGGCTCACAATCATAAACCGTATGGTAAATATTCTCCTCACAGTTTATTGCATCCAAATTAATCTTTTTTGTTGTAGGTATAATATTATTATTTATAGGGTCTTTCACCTCTTCATATTCATTCAATTTTAAAGAAGGAGGTTTTTCATTAGTGTTTTTTCTAGAAGGAAAATCAGGATAAGTATTGTAATTTAGATTAGGATTATTCTTGTCACCTTCTTGAATTGGACTCAAATTTGTAGGTATGGTTGTGTTTGTAGGCAATGTATCTGACGATTTATCGAGTAAATCATCTATATCTACATAAATAGGATCTGCTGATTTTTTTGTTTTATTTGGTTTCTTTAAGCCAAAAAGAGTAAAAATTCTATTTTTAATATTCATATTTTAAAAAATAATTGCATTCATAAAATTATATAAGAGTTTTTTTTATTTAAAGGAGACAAAAATGTATCAAAGTTTTGTTTTATCAATCTTAGATAACATTAATAAAATTGAAGTAAATCTTAAGACAAAACACAAATAGATTTTTTCTTTACAATCTCTTGATTCTTTAATCCTCTTTTTGCTTTGGGTAAAGTTATGTCAAAAAATGATGAATTAAATCCTACAATCTCTTGATTCTTTACATCCTCTTTTTGCTTTGGGTAAAGTATGTCAAAAAATGATGAATTAAATCCTACAATCTCTTGATTATTTACATCCTCT
>JBILVD010000088.1:0-3780 GCA_044370655.1 Candidatus Deianiraeaceae bacterium
TATGTCAAAAAATGATGAATTAAATCCTACAATCTCTTGATTCTTTACATCCTCTTTTTGCTTTGGGTAAAGTATGTCAAAAAATGATGAATTAAATCCTACAATCTCTTGATTATTTACATCCTCTTTTTGCTTTGGGTAATTTATGTTAAAAAATGATGAATTATTAAGTTGTTTTTTTGTATTTATATTACTTGCAGTCAATGTATTTTTGCTTGTTAATGGCTTCATAATTAAAAAAATAATTTAAAAAATCAACTTGTATGTTAAAATGGAAATTTTGATTTATCAAGCAAATTTGAAAAAATTTTTAAAAAAACCTAAAGCAAAAAAATTCCAAAGATTAAAACCTTAAAAAAACAAAGAGAATAACTATCTTTTTCTATTATAATAAAAGAATTTAGCCAAAATAAAAGCAAGAAAAGCAATCACGATAGACGCAAAAACACAAACCAACGCATAAATTCCCTTATTTGCACGAGCAAGCTCCTTCAATTCAAGCAAAAAACCAACCTGTTCCACCTTGACATTAAAAATCGCAACCTCTCTCACGTCCCCCTCAAATATAAGAAAAACCTCAAGAAAATAACTTCCAGGCTTCACGTTAGGAGGAATTTCAATACTTCCAATAAATATATCCGAATTAGAAAAATAATTCACACCTCCAAGCTCCTCATCAAAACTTCCCTCCCTCTTTTTATGCCACAAAAACGCCTCCTTATAGTCCGAGTTTAACAAACTAGACTTCACATTATTAAAATTATAAAAATTCACATTCTGCACCCCTATCTCCAAATCCTTATAAACATCCTCTCTTCCAAAACCCCTAAAATTCTCAGACTTAAGCCTATAAGTTTTATAAATATCCTTAAAAACTCTAGGATTAGCGTTTTGCCAAATTCCAAAAATCTTCTGCTTACCATAAACCTTATAACTAACCTTTTGACTTTTAAAAACAACAACAATCTCCCCCTCACCCCCCTTATTTCCAAAAACCATTATCTCATCTCCCACAAAATCAAGCCCAATTAAAATATTATTTTTACTAATATTCGCCACAAGAGCAAAAGACTCAAAGGCAAAAATCAACAAAAATAAAGCCAAAAATCTCATCTTCCTAAATCTAAAATTACACTAATAATAACGAAAATTTTCACTCAAGTCAAACAAAAAAATTGACATTTAAACGAAGTTTTTTTAAAAAACAAAAAAATTTTAGATAAAATGACTAAAACACAAATTTTTGGAATACTCAACATAACCCCAGACTCATTCTCCGACCCAATGATAAACTTCAACAACGAACAAGCCATAATTAACGCAAAAAAAATGATAGCAGAAGGCGTTTTTGCAATTGATATAGGGGCAGAAAGCACAAGACCAAACGCAACCCCTATTCACTTTCAAGAAGAAATCTCAAGATTAGAGCCAATCCTCCCAAAAGTCATCAAATTAGGGGCAAAAGTAAGCCTAGATAGCTACCATTTTGAAACCGCAGAATGGGGAGTGAAGCAAGGAATATCCATCATAAATGACGTCTCGGGCGGTAAAGACGAGCGAATGATTGAACTTGCCTGCAAAAACAACCTGCAATTCTGCTTTATGCACTCACTCACAGTCCCCACAAACCCGAAAATAGTGATAGAAGGAGAGGTTCTATCCGAACTTTTGTCTTGGGGGGAAGAGAGAATTAAAACCTTCACAAAATTAGGAATGAAAAAAGAAAACCTCATCTTTGATGTAGGAATTGGATTTGGCAAAACCGCCGAGCAGTCTCTAACTTTGCTACAAAATATAGAGGTTTTTAAAAGCCTAGGAGTGAAGCTTTTTGTAGGGCATTCAAGAAAGTTATTTTTAAAACACGCATTTAAAATAAATGAAGTGAGTGAGATAAGCGAGCCTTCAATAAGGGAGAGAGACTTAATGACGGCCGTCTTCTCCGCATTACTTTGGAATAAAGTAGATTTTCTAAGGCTTCACAACACTCAAATTACATCACTTTTTAAAAGTTAGTAACCATTACTTGCCCTCTTTATTTGAGGATTTTTAGAAATCTTACTTGCATCTCTAAAGTTAATCGTATCATCACTTAAAGTCAATTTTTTACCAAAAGCATTGGCAATATTTTGGTTTGCAATATTTTCAGATTTAGACTTTTTATCAAAAATCAAGTTTTGACCTAAGTAATACCTAACTCCAAAATTTATTTTTTGATATTTCAACTTAATATCATTAACTAAATCATCTTTAGGGGATATTTTACTTACATTAAAGCCATTAAGATACTCTATAAAAATATTATAGAACTGCGAAACTGCATACTCAAAACCAACTCCAAATATCAAGTTTGTCATCACTCCTTTTTGAGAGTTTGTCTCTTTTTTATTTATTGAGTAATCTTGCAAGCCAACCCCAACACTCAGATAAGAAAGAGAGTTATTAAAGAAGGAATATCCCACCTTTCCCATAATATCAAAAGAAACATTACTTTTAAAATCGAACTTGTCAATTAATTCATTTTTTAAATTAATATTGAAAACATTGATATAACCATCAAATCCGTAGTAAAGATCCTTGTGGAGCTTAGACTTATACAAGCTTCCAAAAGAGACAAAACCCCCAATTCCACCTTGCGATTTGTTAGAGTTGTATTTAACCTGCTTTTCAGAGCTTATCGTCTTCAATATTTCAGTTTGAAATACCTGAGCGATTTGATCCCATTTTTCTAACTCAGATTGGGATGCTTGATTCACGTCAATTGTAACGTTGCCCGTTCCCACCGCTGATAGCGGCTTATTGTCTTCGTTAGTAAATAAATTAAATACAGCATTAGCATCTGCCAAATCTTCAACTTTAGCAAAAACACCTATTATACTACTTCCAGTTTTTAACGCTATCTCCTTAATCTTTTTATTGTCAAAAGAATCCAAATTAACTTTAGTGTGTTGTAACATTTTCATTCCAATATCAATTAAAATATCATCTTTGGTTAGAATCCTAAGATCCTTTTCTCCCGGACAGGATGCGCCATCGACGTTAGGTGAGGATACTATAAAACCATTATTTACATCGACACAAGCTTTAATTTCATTTTCATATTTCGTGGCAAATAATTTTAGAGCTTCGGTACCTTCTGGGGCATTCAAATTTAATTCAATTGACGTATCATTTGCAGTAGTTAGATTATTTTCCGACCTTAAAACTTCCGACTTGTATTTTACATTGTATCTACTAACACCACTTCCAATGTAGACTGCTGCATTTGAACTGCCGTTAAACAACGCAAGGCTTAAAAACCCAACTAACATAAACTTTTTCATTGCTATATAAATTAATGACTAAAAATATTTATTCCTAAAATAGGTTATCATTTTTTTACATACTAGTCAAGAACTTTTTTCAACTTTAAATTGAATTATTAAAATTAAAGTTTATAAAAGAAATTTTTAAATTGTAAAGGGGAAAATATCTCAAATTTTTATGATGAAATTAATAAAAGCAATATAGCAAAAAAGATAAAAAGTGCTTTCAACTTTATAAAACCTATATTGAGCAGTTTTAAAAAACCTTAAAACTTAAATACCTTAAATTAAAAAGATTATAACCTCTAAACTAACTTCTTTAAGAAAGATATTAACGGAATTTTCAAGTTTAGTCTTTATTGATTTTCAGGCATTCAAAATCATTAACATACATTATTTAATTTTTTAAACAACAACTTTAGGCTTAAGAAAGTCATTTCAATGGATTTTGAATATCGTTTGGTTTTTCTCTTAAATC
>JBILVD010000058.1:0-7186 GCA_044370655.1 Candidatus Deianiraeaceae bacterium
GGTATGGAAGCGAAAAGTGAAGAATTTTGAAAGAAATATTTTAAGATAGTGATTTTAAGCGGTTGTTTAAAGTGTTTATTTTTAGATGAGGGAGGGAGGATTGAATATTTTTGATTTATTTAAGTGCAGGTCTAAAATTAAGATACAATAAAAACTATTTACTTTTATTAAATCTTTAATTATATCTATTTTAATTTTTTGTTTTAGCAGGATATGAATTATAAGGTTGCAATTTATCCAGGCAGTTTTGACCCAATAACAAAAGGGCATTTGGATATAATAAAAAGGGCATCGATGCTATTTGAAAGCTTGATAATAGGAATAGCTGAAGATAGTGGCAAAACTCCATTTTTTGATAGCAATAAAAGGCTTGAAATGATAAATCAGGTTTTAAATGCGGAAGGAATTAAAAATTGCAATGTAAAGGTTTTTAAAGGGCTTTTGGTTGATTTTGCAAAAAATGAAAATGTGGGAGTAATTGTGAGAGGTTTGCGTGCAGTTTCTGATTTTGAGTATGAGTTTCAAATGGCTTGCGTGAACAATAGGCTAGAAAAAAAACTGGAGACAATTTTTCTACCTTCAAGCAATGATATGCACTTTATATCATCTCGATTTGTTAAATCAATTGCTGAACTTGGAGGAGATGTATCATTTTTCGTCCCTAAGGAGGTGATGAAGTATTTTTCAGTTGCTAGAACAACTACGATAGCTCAAGGCCTCTAGTAAATGCTTCTTTAATATTAGTTTTGAAAAATCCATATCCGCTATTGTGCGAGAAAGCTTGATTATCTTGTGGCACTCTCTAAGGGAAAAGTGAAATTTAACACTCGCTTTACTTAAAACTTCCAAAACATCTGTGGTTAAAATGCAAAATTCATCTAATTTTGAGGAAGGTATTTTAGAGTTTGTAAAGTCTATCTGTCCTCTTTCACTTTTAATAAAATCACGAACCTCTATAACTCTTTCCCTTATTTTACTTGAGCTTTCATCTTCCGTTTTTTCAAAAGTGAAGTTTTGAGTTTCAAATTCTGGGTTGACATAAAGGTGAATGTCTATTCTCTCTAAAATGGGGCCAGAAACTTTTTGAGTGTAAGTTTCTCCGCAGATGGGAACCTTGGTGCATTCTTTTTTGACATCTCCTAAATATCCGCATTTACAAGGGTTCATAGCGCCTATTAATTGAAACTTGCATGGAAAAGAGACATGACCTTCCGCTCTTGCTATATGCACTTGATTTGTCTCCATTGGAGTGCGAAGAGCGTCTAAAACAAAGCTTGGAAACTCTGCAAATTCGTCCAAAAATAAAACTCCATTGTGAGCAAGTGTAATCTCTCCTGGTTTAACCACTCGCCCCCCACCAATTAAAGAAACCATAGAAGATGAGTGATGGGGGCTTCTAAAGGGGCGTTTAGCGTCCATTATATTTGCCGTGTTCCCTGAAATTGAGTTTATTATGCTTATTTCTAACAATTCATTTGCATCAAGGGGAGGAAGAATTGAAGGAAACCTCTCCGCAAGCATAGACTTACCAGACCCAGGGCGACCTATCATAAGTAAGTCATGCCCTCCTATACTTGCAATTTCAAACGCTCTCTTGGCATGCTTTTGCCCCTTTACATCTTTAAAATCTTTTGTAAATTCAACCTTCTTAATTTCCTGTTTTTTTAAAATCTCGGGAGGTCTATCTCCATTTAAAATTTGCACTAATTCTTTAAGGGATTGAACAGCTATTAAATTGACTTCTTGAGAGATAAAAGAGCTTTCCTCTATGTTTGAAATAGGAAAAGCAACTCCCAAGCCTTTTGAAAGAGCAAAGTTTCCTGTTGCTAAAACTCCATAAATCGGGTTTATATCTCCATTTAAAGAGAGTTCTCCTAGAAATATTAGCTTTTCAATATTTTCTTGATTTAAAATTCCCATCGCACATAAAACACCAATTGCAATGCTTAAGTCATAATGGTTGCCTTCTTTGTAGATATCAGCAGGGGAGAGATTGATTGTGATTTTTTTAGCAGGCAAGCTTAATCCCATCATCAAAAGTGCGGATTTAACTCGCTCCTTTGCCTCTGAGACGGTTTTATTTGCAAGACCTACAATTGTAAAGCTTGGCAAACCTGCAAAAATATGAACTTCAACATTAATTAGCTCTGCGGTAATTCCGCAAAAAGCAACGGTTTTAACCCTTGCAAACATAAAGTTTATTTATTTTGTAATATTTTTTCTATATTTGCCTCAAAATTTCTAATGCTATAATCACCCTCCAACCTTTCTCCGTTGATAAAAAATGTTGGAGTGCCGTTAATTTTAAGAATTTTAGATGAACGAAGCCTAGCCTCCAAAATTCCATTCTCATTTGCCTCATCTTTTATGCAATTTTCCGATTCTTTTGAATTCATTCCAGCAAATTCAAAAATTTGAGTTAGCTTTTCTGCATAATCTTCGGAGCTAAACCAGTCTTGTTGCGTCTCGTATATTCCTGCAATTAAGTTAAACACTTTTTTGCCATCTATCTCTTTTTTTTTGGCAAAACATTTTATGAGCTTGCTTGCTGTGAGTGATTGAGCGTCTAGCGGAAAGTCTCTATGTATAAAAACCAGTTTTCCAGTTTTAATGTATTTCTCGTTTAAAGTTGGAAAAATTCTAGTGAAAAATCTAGCACAGTGAATGCAAGAGTAAGAGTCGTAGGAAATAATTTGCACGGGAGCTTCCTTCCCCCCTAAATATAAGTCTTGCTGTATGTTAAATTTTAATTCTTGCTTTATTTCCTCTATTGCCATTGTTTTTATTGTGGAAATATCGCTAGAATAGTTGATTTTTGGCTTTTTGTTAATTACGCTTAAAACGAATGCTATAATTAAAAATATAACAATTATGCAACTTAATACAACACTTAAAACAACTTTTTTACTTACAAACATGTTAATATAATAAAAATCTTTTTTTAACTTAAAGTTAAAAATTTATTTTTCAAGTGTTTTTTGTTATTATGTTAAAATTTTTATTAAAAATCAATCATTTTTACTCTGCCTTCAGGGGCATTAACTAACAACATACAGCATTCATTTTGTTAAGTAGCAAGCATAAGTTTTTCTGTTATCATATTCTATAGATTTGCTATATCTCGTTGTTTTTCTATTAAATCTTGCAATAAAGTTTGCTTAAAAGAAAGAAAACTTGTTTCTTTCTTTACAGTGCTGATGTTTATTTGATTTCTAACAATACCTACCTGTAAATTTGCAATTTAAAATGGGTAAGTATAAAGTTGTCCTGTATTTTCTGATTTCAGTATATTAGTAAATGTTTGAAAGAAAGTATCGTCTTTCGAAAAACTTTTTCTTTCTAAAAAACCTTCTTCATTTGTTGTTATAATGTAATAATTCTCCTTAGAATGTTTTTTATCCAAGATGAAGGTATTAAATAAACTTTCTAAATTCAAATTTTTTGCAATATTTACAACCTCTTTGTCAAGCAATTGATAAATTACCTTCTTTAGTTTTTGAGTTCTGGAGTTATCAACATTACCAAATTCAACTTCAACTAACATTCCAAGACCAACCGCAACTCCGTGAGAGATTTTATAGTTTGAGACACTTTCAATGGCATGACCAATGGTATGACCAAAATTAAGCAACTGCCTTTCCTTGCAATCAAATTCATCAATTTCTATAAACCATTTTTTTATTTTTAGACTATTGAATATTATTTCTTCATAATTTGTTTCATAATTTTTAAGTAATTCTAAACACGTTTCAAAATCAATATCATTAAAAGAGGCAAAGCAAATTTTTATACATTCAAACAGCCCTGAAGTAATATCGTTTTTTGATAGAGTTTTTAAAAAATTTACATCTATCGTTATGCTTTTTGGGGGGTAGAACGTGCCAACTAAATTTTTAATTCCATCAACATTTATAGAAGATTTGCCACCAATACAGCTATCTCCCATAGAAAGCAACGTTGTTGGAATAAAGTGCCAAATTAAACCTCTCATATAAACATTTGCAGTAAAGCATGCAATATCTTGAATTATACCTCCTCCAACTGCTAAAATTTCCGTTTTTTTTGTTGCTCCAAGTTTTTTAAGTTGTTTTATTATATTGGGAATTTTTTCTAAAAATTTATTTTCCTCTACTGCTTCAATTGATATACTTCGTGAATTATGTTGTAAGATTTTGGGGTAAAGAGAAGAGATTTTTGCATCTATAATAACAATAAAATCCTGCATATTAAATAAGTTTATGCTGGAAAAATTAACACAGTAATTCTCCGTTTTTGAGTTGATTTTAAATGTTTTTTGCAAAAGAAAATCCGCCATCTAAAGTAATAAATTGATTTGTCAAGTTTTGATTTTGCGAGCTACAAAGAAAGAGAGCCAACCTTGCAATTTCCTCTTCTTTTGAAAGATTTTTTGTTGGGGTCATGCCTACTAAATTCTCAAGTTGAGCTGTAGAGAGGTTGGATCTAGTCATTTTGTTATCAATTGCTCCTGGTAAAATTGCATTAACTAAAATGCCCTGCTCCCCTAAGTCTAAAGCTAAAGAAGAGATAAGCCCCTTTAAAGCAGATTTTGTTACCGAGTAAGATAGTTTATTCTTTCTTGCAATTTCTTGCCAAATAGAGCTAATAACAACGATTTTAGCATTTTTTTTAATTGCTTTTTGTTTTAATAAGTCGCTCATCGCCTGCATAATAAAAAGACAGTTTGCTTGATAAACCTCCAAATGTTTATTTGTATCAAAATTTAAGATAGAGTCATTTATATTTAAACCTTGAGCAAAGCAAATTGCATCAAGCTTAGGAAAATGGTAAGAAGAATTGCTAGATGGATCGTATTTTAAAAAACCATCTCTTTCAAACCTTGAAGCTTTAAATAAATTGAAACTCTCCTGAAAAACATCACAAATTTTAGAGCCAATTTCACCACTACCGCCAAATATTAAAGCATTCATAAAGCAAGCCTCTCTTTTAACATTTTAAGTCTTGTTAAATCTTCATTCGCAATTTTGTCGTAGTGATCAAATTTATTTTTAAGCCAAAGATATTCAAATTTTACTGCTAATTCCATACCTTCTATAACCTTTGGATTAAAAATTGCATCGGAGTTAAAGATAATTTTTCTTGTTTCAAATCTGGTTAAATATTCTTTTGCAACTTCTTTTAAATTTGAAAGGGAAGATTTAGTGATGGCTCCTCCAACAACTAAGTCCATATTAGATTTTTTGCAAGCAATCGCAGTTTTAATGCAATAATCAGTAATTTTTGAACTTTCAATATCATTTCTTGAAAAGCCATTAGAGTGAGTAAAATCAACTCTACCAAATACAATTCCGTCAGCACCATTTTCTACTTTTGCGGATTTAATTATTTCATCTAAATTATTGAAACTTGTAATTGTTTCAAGGTTGAAGAGAAATCTCACATCTTCCCTCTCTTCAGGAGAATAAACTTTATTTTTTGCTTCAACATACTTAGAAACGGCATATGAAGTTTCTACCATTGGGGCAATTATGTATTCTACCCCTATTTGTTTTGTGCGATAAAGGTCTGTAATTGCCTCACATCCTCCAATTTTAATTCCTAAGCTTAACCCAGCTTTTCTTGTTATTTCAGTCAACCTAAGAAGTTCGTCATCTCTTGTGCCTTCTGCCTCAAATTCTGCCTTTATTCCAATGTAATTGAACTCTTGCCTACCTTTTTTTAGAATATCAAGCATCGCTTGTTCTCCCCTATTCATAACAATAATAATAAATGTTATTATTGTTAAAAAGAGAAAATTACTAAGTCAAGAATTTTTTTAAAGTTTGAGATAATTTACATACATTTGTTCACCTAAGTAAGGTTTTAATTTTTAAAAGCCTCTTGTTTTGTTTAAAAAAATCCTCTCTTGCTATTAATTTTCTTTTAGAAATTATAAAAGAAAATAACTTATTTTTTATTTTATGAATAATTTATAAACAAATCTTTTAAGAGGTATAAGAATCTATGTTGATAAATCTCAAATAACCTCACTTCCTTAAAATATATCTGTCATCAAATGGTAAGTATATAAAGTATTGACAAGTTTAGTGATGTCATTAACTTGTTATGAAAAAGGATACTTAAAATATAATGAATCCCAAACAAGCATTATTCTTCCTAATAAAGGTTTGAATTACGATACTTTCTAATATAGAAAGGTAGAATTATTTTAAATGTTATGATAATATTGTTATGGATTTTTTTCATCTAAAATACAATCATTTATTAAAAATTCTGCTATCTCAGATTTTTCTTCCTCTGTAATTTCAGGAGTAATTCTTACATCGTTAACAGAGTATTCTGTTTTTGACATATAATTTATTAAAATTTAATCTTCAATTTCAAAGGTTTACCTGGAGAAGGTTTTATTTAAAATAGAAGAAATCTTTTTAAATTCTTATGGAGTTTTAAAAAGTATTTTAACTTCTTGAAGCAGTTTTTTAGTCTCTTCATTTGAATCTTCAAGCGGTTTTTCAACTTCCTTTTGCGGAGGTGCAATTACTTTGCCACTCTTATCTCTTCTAGTGTATTGCAAATGTGGATTTGTTGAATTCCTGATAATGCTAACATTTCCGATATAGCTTTCCACGTTAATGGGATCTCCAGGTTTTAAAGGTAATGGACTTTAAAGATTATCAAATTCTGGAAAAGTACCATCTTCAAGTTCCACTTTTACCCAATTTCCATCTTTATTTGAATATTTGAAATAAAATAACGTTCCCGAAATTGGAGAATTTTCAGCTTTTTGTCTCAGTTTTTTTAATGTTTCTAGTAAATCACCTCAAATAATCCTCATAATAGTAATACTCTCTTTGTTCTTATCTAATGGATAAAGTTTTGCCTTTCAAATTGCTCTTTTGTCAAAAACCACAATGCTATAAAATAACTTTTTAAAGGTTTGAATTTTTATTTTTATGTAAGCAGAAAATTTGTAAGCAAAGGATGGAGTCTAATTCAAAAATAAGATTTATTCTAAATCCTAATTTAAAATCAAGTTTCATCCTTTATTTTAAAGGCTTTCCTAAGTATTTAGGTTAACAAAATAACTCATTACTACATAATTGAGATTAACATCTAATTATACTCCATCATACCTCTAACTAAAATTAGTTTTTATTTCATATGAAAGAATGTAAATTTTGTGGCTCAACTCTTCTTATTAAAAGTG